>NZ_AKJB01000072.1:0-59426 GCF_000282555.1 Pseudomonas sp. GM102
GCGAAGCCGCCATTGGCGGTGCGCTGGGCGCAGCAGGCGGTAACGTGGTCGGCCGCAGCATGGGCGGCACCACCGGCAGCCTGATCGGCTCCGCAGCAGGCGGCGGCGCCGGTGGCGCGCTGGGTAACTACATGGGCAACAAGAGCGATGATGACGATGATCGTCGTTCCTATCGTCGTGGTTATGACGATGATGATCGTCGCTACTACCGTGGTCACCCGGGTCGCGGCCATGCCTATGGCCATCGCAAGCATAAACATCGCTATCGCGACTGAGGCTTGAATCGCCCCGTTTACCGGTAGATCAAAAAATCGCAGCCCTCGGGCTGCGATTTTTTTTGCGCCTCAAACCGCCAGTCGCTCCAATGCCCCGCGCAATCCGGCAGGAATCGCCACCGGTTGATTCGACGCCCGATCGACGAACACATGCACGAAGCGCCCTGCCGCACAGGCTTCATCTTCTCCAGCCTTGAACACCGCCAGCTCGTATTGCACCGAGCTATTGCCCAACTTGCCGACCCGCAGGCCGATCTCGATCCGATCCGGAAAAGCGATAGAGGCAAAGTAGTCGCAAGCCGAACTCACCACAAAACCCACCACTTCGCCGTCATGGATATCCAGGCCGCCGACTTCGATCAGATAGGTGTTCACCGCCGTGTCGAAGAAGCTGTAGTAGGTGACGTTATTGACGTGACCGTAGGTGTCATTGTCGTGCCAGCGAGTGGTGATGGGCTGGAAGTGCGGGTAGTCGGTGCGTTGGGGCATCGGGTTGGACATCAGTGTTGGTTCCTGGAGTTGAACAGCGAGTCTAAAGCGAAAACCGCGTTACCGTTCTTCGCGAGCAAGCCCGCTCCCACAGTTGATCTTGGTCGCACACGAAATCTGTGTTCCATGAAGATTCAGTATGGGAGCGGGCTTGCTCGCGAAGGCGCCTTCACAGACGCCACATAAAATCACACGTCAGCGAACCCTCGCCCCTCTGCCGCCAGTTCACCAATCAACCGCGCCGGCGCCCAGTGATCGCCCTGCTTGGTCTCAAGCTGCAACAACCGCAGATGAATATCTTCCAACCCTTGCTGATCCGCCCAGGCCATCGGCCCGCCCTTGTCCGCCGGGAAGCCATAACCGTTGAGGTAGACCAGATCGATGTCGTGCGCCGACGTCGCAATACCTTCCTGAAGAATCTTCGCCCCTTCGTTGACCAGCGCCAGCAAACAACGCTCTAGAACCTCTTCAGGGCCGATCTCACGACGCTGGAACCCCAACCCTTCGCTGACTCCCAGTACCAGCGCATCGACGTCCACATCATGCTCAGCCTGGCGACTGCCCGGTTCGTAGTGGTAATACCCGTCGCCACTCTTCTGACCAAAACGCCCGAGCTCGCACAAGCGGTTGTCCACTTGAACTTCCGGCGCATCCTGGCCTATGCCGGCCAGCTCCCGAGCACGCCATTCCAGATCGATGCCGACCACGTCGTACATGCGGAACGGCCCCATGGCGAATCCAAAACCTTGCAGCGCCGCATCCACCTGATAAGGCAAAGCGCCTTCCAGCAGCATCTTGCGCGCTTCGAGCACGTAGGGATGCAGCATGCGGTTACCAATGAAACCGTGGCAGTTGCCCGATACCACGCTGACCTTGCCCATGCGCTTGCCCAGCACCAGGGCCGCATCAAGCACCGCCGGCGCCGTCTGGGCGCCGCGCACGATCTCCAACAATTTCATGATGTGCGCCGGGCTGAAGAAATGCAGACCCAAGACCTGTTGCGGACGGCGAGTGGCAGCGGCGATGGCGTCAATGTCCAGCGCTGAGGTATTACTGGCCAGAATCGCCTCAGGTTTCATCACGCCGTCGAGTTCGCGGAAGATTTTCTGTTTCAACTCGAGGTTTTCGTAGACCGCTTCGATGACCAGATCGACATCGCGGATCGCCGCGTAATCGGCAGCCGCCGTCACCCGTGCAATGCGCGCATCCGCCTCGGCCTGATCGATCCGTCCCTGACGCACGTTGTGGGCGTAAGTCTCAGCCACGCTGGTCAGCGCTTGCTCAAGCATCTGCGGATTGTTATCGACCCATTGCACCGGCACCCCGGCGTTGGCCAGGCACATGACAATGCCACGGCCCATGGTGCCCGCACCGATCACGGCGGCGCGCTGAATATCGAACGGTGTCTGGCTCATGGTTGTTCTCTTGTTAGCGATCCAAAGACAGTCCTCACCATAGTCAGGCGCCGGGCTTTTTTGAAATTTATTCCTGTGATGAGCGACATTCAGGGGATGGATGTGCGTTCAAAATAAAAACCATCAAGACAGTTGCTCCCACATTGACGGGGTTTCAGCTTGGCAGATGTGCTTGAGCCCCGTCGCGCACGTCGCCATACGGATAATCCTCCAACGCCGCAAACCCCGGAATCGACCGCGCCTTGAGCTTGGTAAATAACGGCACGCTGATCCCGCACAGAAACCGCGTGACGCGCTCTGCCGATGGAGCACTCCCCGTGTGCTGCTCGTGCTTGTGGATAAAATCAGCACACAGCGCCTCGAAACTTTTATCCACAAGCGCCGGCAATTCTGGCGGTGCCGGCAACCGCGCCACGTGACCGTGACACACGGAACAATGCCCGCACTGCTTCGGTGCGTTTTCGTCGCCGAAGTACTCCGCCAGGCGATAGCCCAGGCAGTGGTCAGTCGCGAACAGGTCCAGCATGGCGTGAATCCGAGCGATCTCAGTGCGCTCGTGTTGGGTGAAGTAGGCGTGCAATTCAGTGCTCAGGGTTTGGGAATCAAAGTCCGCTTGCAGCAGGCTGTAGACCTCGGTCATCTGCTTGCTTTCGACCTCGACCCAGCCCTTTTCCTGGAAGTAATCCAGCGCCTTGACCACCCGACTGCGCTCGGCGGAATACTGCTCATACAGCGCATCGAAATTCACCGTGGCCCAAGTCCGTGCGCGACTGGAGGTCTGGATGATCGCCGAGACGAAGTCCTTTCGCTCACCTTCAAATCGGGCAAGCAATGCTTCGGGTTCCTGCAAATACTTGAAGCGGTACTCGGCGTAATAGGCATAACGCGGTGCGATTATTGCGCGCAACTCCAGCTGTACCAGCAAGGTCTTGAGCGGTAACTGGCGAATGTTGCTCTGATCGGCCAAAGGTCCCAGCAGAAACTCCCACTGCCCCTCGGGCACAGCAGCTTGCAACTCCTCGAGCACGCAACGAATGCCGTCCCGCTCCGGCGTGTCACCGTAGACGAAGTTTTCCAGCACGTTGAGACTGTCGCGGTTGGCCAGCACCAGGCAATCGGATGGCTGCCCGTCACGCCCGGCGCGACCGATTTCCTGGCTGTAGTTTTCGATGGATTTAGGCAGGTCGAAATGCACCACATTGCGGATATCGCTTTTATCGATGCCCATGCCGAAGGCAATGGTGGCGACGATGCAGTTGGACTGCCCGCCCATGAAGCGCTTTTGTATCCCTTCCCGTTGTTCATGGGGCAAACCGGCGTGATAGGCCTCGGCCTGAATACCATTACGCCCCAGATGTTCGGCGATATGCTCGGCGGTTTTCTGCAGGGTGACGTAGACAATACTCGGCTGGCCGGGACGCTGACTCATCCACTCGACAAGGCGTCGTCGCTTGTCCTGGCCGCGTACCGGTTCCACCAACAGATTGAGGTTGGGTCGGTAGAAGCCAGTGGTCACCACATCCTCGGGGGCGATGGCGAATTTGGCCTCCATGTCGGCAATCACCTTGGGTGTCGCGGTGGCGGTCAGCAGCAGGGCCTGAGGAATGTTGAACTGGCGTTGGTAGTCCGGCAGCTTGAGGTAATCGGGGCGGAAGTTGTGACCCCATTCAGAGATGCAGTGAGCCTCGTCCACCACCAGCAGCGAGATCGGCACCTGCTGCAAAAAATGGCGGAAGCGCTCGTTCTTCAGGCGCTCCACGGAAATCATCAGAATCTTCAATTCCCCGGACTTTGCCCGGGCCATCACATCGCTGGCGTCATCGCGGCTCTGGGCCGAATCGATACTGCCCGCCGCAATGCCGTGGCGCTGCAAAAACGCTAACTGATCCTGCATCAACGCCAGCAACGGCGAGACCACCAGCGTCAGGTGCGGCAACAACAAGGCTGGCAATTGATAGCAAAGAGACTTGCCCGAACCGGTAGGGAAAATCGCCGCCGCCGAGCGCCCGGCCAACACAGCACTGACCGCAGCCTCCTGACCCGGCCGAAACTGTGGATAACCGAAAACCTGTTCCAGGGTGTTGTGCATAAGCTGTCACTCCGTTGACCGCTGCGAAGCCCAAAGCCTAGCCGGCGATAGCAGCGAGTCGAGAAAAGGTCAGGGGCAAAAACGATACGGGATGATACAGCGGATAGAACCAGGCCACGGTAAGGCTTGAGGAAAAGGGGTGTTTGTCAGATCGCCTTCGCGAGCAGGCTCGCTCCCACAGTCGACCGAGTTCTTGCTTGGCGACTCGGTCTAATGTGGGAGCGAGCCTGCTCGCGATGAGGCCAGCACAGTCACTCCAAAATTCATAAACACACTCAGGGCACCAACACCGCCACCCGCAGTTGCTCATCCAGCGCCTGCTCATGAAACACCTGGCTCTTGCTCGCCCAAACCGCATGGGCCGGGCTGATTTCGCCAGTGAACGCCGCCGCCAACTGACGCAAATCCGCGACACTTCGCACACGGGGGCAAAAGGGTTCACCGTCACAGTTCTGACTGGCGTTGCGATAGGTAACCAGCAACCGATCCCACAACCCCTCACGCACTTGCCTGACCGACTTGAGCTTCACAGCCTGCACGCCCAGTCGCTGTTTCAGACCCTGTTCGTCCAGCGCTTCGCTGGCCAGCAGTGCCTTGCCCACCATCAACACCTCGGCGCGGGATGCGGTGTCGACGTCTGCCTGAGTGGTCAGGGCATCCGGCCAACCGGTGCGGTCCATGTTGGCGAGGACCAGCGAATTACCCACATCGGCAGCGCCGGTGAAACGGCAAACACCGGCCCACAACAACAATATCGAGGCCATACGCAGCCATTGCATACCTAATTCCCTTTAAGAGTCGACTCAGACGTTTCGAAACGTCCTACAAATTCTGGCGCGCACCCTACGGAGGTTTGATGCGTTACGCCTGACAATCCCGTAGGAATATCGACCTCTCGGAGAAAAAGCTTAAAAAATAGTCGGAGGGTGCGTAGGCAAAGGTCGACAGCGCCGGTAAACCCCCTACAAAACCTGTCCATTTACGTCTTATTGCGACGCCTCGCCGCCGCCCTCTATAGTTTCCGACGCGGCAGAAAACACTGTGTCGGCCCGCCGGCGAGCCTGCCCGACTTCCCACAGGACTGATCTCGATGAACACGTTCAACTCGCTAACCGACCGTTATTGCCCGCTCAAAACCAACTACAGCGATACCCCCGTGCTGGTCATCGACACCGAAGCCAATCCGCACGAGATTCTCGATGCCGCCCAGCAACGCATCCGCGCCGCCAGCGACCTGCTCGAAACGCTCTATTGCCTGTGCTTCAAACAGGCCGACGTGAAAGACATCCCCAATATCGTCAACGCGCTTTACTTGCTGACTCAAGATGGCTGCCAACTTCTTGAAACCGCCAAGCAACTCATCAAATAATATTTTCAAACAACAACTAACACCTCTCACAAAAACAGCAACAACTAATCACTTCACTATTCAGACAATACAAACTAGCGTGCCAGCTCTTATATCAAGCAAGGGCAACACAAATGACTGTATTAACTATTTTCTTCTGCGGCACAGGCTCAACTAAATTCGACACCACTAATGAAAATTACTGGGACGGCGAACTGGTATCGACACTTGCCTCCCACCATCTTGGCAGGGAGTTCGCCGAATGGATCGTGGTCGATGGTCCCGGCAGCGGTAATCTGCAAGCCGACGATCTCTTTACCAAATCCGAGGAGTACGGTCTCAGCGGCACACTGTTCGGCAAAGGCTGGGAGCAAAACGTCCAGCATGCGATTAACATCATCAAAGGCCAGTGTAGCTGGCAGCGCGAGCAATTGACCGAAGAAGAATACAACCGCCTCAAAGCGGCCGGCATCCCCATCGAAGACGTAAAAGTTGAAGGCTCGTGGTTCTGGCGCAAATACAACTATGGCGATCGCAGCGTGACCCAGCAGGCGTTGCAAGAACAGATCATTAAAACCTTCCGCAAGGACGGTGTTATTCCCACCCAAGTAAACCTGGTGGGCTGGAGTCGCGGCGGTATTAGTTGCCACATGCTGGCCAACGCCATGCTCAAGGACACCGCACTTAAAAACATTCCGGTAAATATCTTTGCGATTGATCCGGTGCCTGGCATTAGCAACTTCCAGGACGACAAAGTCAAACTCGGTGCCAACGTCAAGGAATACGTAGGTTTCTATGCCCGGGACGAACGCTCGAAAGGCTTCTGCTGCGTCATCCCGCAAACCGTCACCGGCACCCAAACCCACATTTACCCCATACCCGGCCGTCACGCCACCGTGGCAGGCAATGCCTCCCCCGACGGCGTCAACGGCCCGAAAACCCTGGCCGAGCCAGGCCGGTTCGTCCGCCACTTTGCCGAAGTCTGCCTCCAGCGTTGGGGCGTGCAACTGGACAAGTCGTTGAACCTGACCCACGCCGATCTGGAGAACCTTGGCAAAGCCATGGTCGACGCCGAAGCGAAGTACCGGCTGATGCACAACTACTCCTACACCTACTTCACCGAACTGGATCAAGGCGAACGCTACGTTTCGCTGGGCAGCAAAGGGGTCAACTTCTCGGCGGTGAAAGGCACGGTCTACACCCCGGCAACCGGGTTGGCCACTAACGTGCTGGATGTTGCGGCGTATCAGCATATTTGTTGATCGGGTGGGCGGCGCTGGGCGATAGCTTGCCTGCGGTGGGCGCGGGAATTCTAAAAACTATGCGGGGGTAGGTTGAATGACGGAGAAAAACCGCGACAACGGTTTTGAAGCGCAAATCGACAATGCGGCCTACGAGGCTGATGCCGGTCAGTTAAGTGAAGGCTCGTCAGACATAAGACCCGTGGCGAGGGGGCTTGCCCCCGTTCGGCTGCGAAGCAGTCGCAAACCCGATGCATGCGGTGTGCCTGGCAGTACGAGAGTGCAGGTTTTAGGGCTGCTTCGCAGTCCAACGGGGGCAAGCCCCCTCGCCACAGGCTCTCCACTCGCATGTCCTTTTCTTAACTCGCTGGAACTAGCCTACGAGGAATGGTTTATCAAGCAGGTGCAAGCCAGCCTCGATGCCCCTCGGACGAGCATTCAGGATAAAGAAGCCAGGCGTTTGATGGCGGAAAAACGCGAAGTGTTTAAGCGGTTACCGGATCGGTAGGAACGGCCTATCAATGCTTCATCCCGTTCCTACAACAGAAGACTCCTTGTCGCCTATCGCTGCCCTGTAGCTCAAATCTATAGTCGTGACTGTCGCTGCCAAATCAGCGACCGGGCTTGGTCACCCGAGTAGAGAACTCATTTCGCTTCCGTTGTATGCTGCGACACCTCAAGTGCCTGCACGCTATATGGTGGCTGTGTTCGGGACGTCTTCGGGCGTACCGGCAAAGTGAGTTCTCACCGGTTTGACCAACCCGAACACAGTCCGCCTCCCATCGCTTGGTCACGATGGTGGTGGTTTTCTCGTAATGCACTTGAGAATTCTCACTATGAATAACTGGAATAAGTTCACAACCGAACGCTACCGCCCGCTCCAATCCAGCCTCACCGATTCCCCGCCCCTGATCATCGACACAGAGGCCAACCCCCAGGACATCCTCGAAGCCGCCCTCCAGCGCATCCGAGCCTCCAGTGATCTCCTCAAAACCTTGCACTGCGTTTGCTTCAAACATGGCGACGTAGAAGACATCCCCCACATCACCCACGCGCTCTACCTGCTGACCCAGGACGGCTGCGACCTGCTCAAGGTTGCCCAGCAACGCATGCTGAACTGGAAAGCTCCGGTCTGACACCAAGTGAAGATCCTTCCCACGCTCCGCGTGGGAATGCCTCTACGGACGCTCCGCGTTCGGCTCTTGGAACACCGAGCGCCGAAAGCCGTCATCGAACACTGGAGATAATCATGAGCAAGTTTTTTGATGAGTTAATGGAAAGCGTGCAACAGATGAACGAAATCATCCGTGGTGGGCGTGAGCCTTCTCGCGAATTCCATGTTGATGCGTTGCAAGTCCAAGAAATTCATAAGGCTACCGATCTGACTCAGGCCAAGTTCGCAGCGTTGATTGACGACCGACTCGCCGCAAAGTCAGACTTAATCAGCCTCATCGATATACACCCGACGGTAGATGCACCATGAACCTCGCCCCCAACTTCCCCGACGACCACACCATGCACCTGCTCATGCAGCTGCTGCACGAAGAACTTGGCCTACCTGAACGTAAAATGCTCAGCCTCAGCACCTCGATCAATTTCGACCTGAGCTGCGACGGCGCTGATGCGCGGCATTTGATGGAAGCGCTAGAAGAACAGTTTGGGATCGACTTCGTGGACTACGACGCCTATCGCTATTTCCAGCCGGAAGGGTTTGATGTGTTTCTCAAGCGCAGGGCGAAAGGACGCGGAAACAAAATCCCACTGACCATTGGCATGCTCTACCAAGCGATCAAGGTGCAACGGTGGGATACACAAGGATTGGAAGGCCTGTAACGCGTATATCGCCACTCAACTGCTGCAACCACCCCCCGATACAAGTGGCATTATTCTGGCTGTTTAAGCCTATTTCGACTGGAATAATGGCAGTTAATGATGATCTATCAAATCCTGTCCGCTGCTAACAAGCTGATCCCGTAACCTCGTGAGACAGTGAAGCGGCATTTCCATTAAGTGATATTATTCTGGCAGTTTAGGCTTAAAAGTGAAGGAATAATGGCATATGGCTAAGAAAACAGCGCCACTTTTGCCCGCCGCATCCAAGCTGCTCTCTGAGTTTGGCGAGCGAATGAAACTCGCTCGACTGCGCCGAAAACTGACAGCCAAGCAAGTCGCCGAAAGGGCTGGCATGTCACTGACAACACTGCGCAATCTGGAGTCAGGCGGAGCAGGTGTGACCATGGGCGCGTATTTGTCGGTCATGCAGGTGCTGGGGCTGGAAAAGGACTTGAGCAAGCTCGCCGCAGTGGATGAGTTAGGGCGCCAACTGCAAGATGCTCAGTTAACCCCCGGAGCGAAACTCACAGTCAATAAACGCCGAAGCGCACGAAGCATTGCTGCGACCAGAACGCCGCCCCCCGCTGATGAAAAGAGCGGCCAATTCATTGAAAAATCCGGTCCCGAATCAAATCGCATTCCTGATTTCCCTTTCAGCACCCACTCGTTATCTCGCTTGGTGATCAAGAAAAAAAACAAACCTACGGAAAGTGAAAAATGACATTAATCGCTGTGTATGCCGACTGGGAAACCTTGAACGGTCCAAGACGACTTGGGTTCTTGCACGCCAGAAAGACTCGCTCCACAAACGTATTTGAGTTTGAGTACGACTCTGCCGCACTGGCCGATCCAGCGTTAAATTTCATTTCTCTTGATCCTCGCATCGGGCTTTTTGAAGGCCGTCAGTACCCAGGTCAACATCAGAGCCGGTTTGGCCTATTTGCTGACTCAAGCCCTGATCGGTGGGGTCAGTTGCTGATGAAACGTCGGCTGGAGCGAGATATCCGCGAGGGCTTGGTACCTGACGGAACCAAGCTGTACGAATCCGACTTTCTTTTGGGGGTTCATGACCGCTACCGGGTCGGGGCGATCCGCTACAAACTCAATGATCAAGGCAATTTTCTGGATGATCGCGATGGATTGGCTGCTCCGCCCTTCGTCGAGTTACGCGCCTTGGAGCAGGCAAGTCGCGCCTTGGAGAGCGATGAGGACAACACTGCTCCCGATGGACGTGAATGGTTGAGAATGTTGATTGCACCAGGCGGCTCATTGGGTGGAGCCAGACCTAAGGCCAGCGTCGCTGACGAAGCTGGTCACTTGTGGATCGCCAAATTCCCAAGCACTCGTGATGACTATGACGTCGGCGGTTGGGAACTGGTAGTGAATGCCTTGGCGGATAGCTGCGGGCTGCGGGTAGCGAATGGTGTGGCGCAACGCTTCGCGAGCGATCATCACTGCTTCATGGTTAAGCGCTTCGACCGAACAAAAAATGGTGGTCGACTGCATTTCGCCTCAGCCATGACCATGACAGATAGGGTAGACGGCGACGATGCATCGGCAGGTGCCAGCTACCTGGAGTTGGCTGAAGTGCTCATGAAGCACGGTTCAGAAACTAACGCGGATCTTCGCGAGCTATGGTCTCGTATCGTGTTCAACATCTTGGTTTCCAATACCGACGACCACCTGCGCAATCATGGTTTTATCCTTGATCCTGGTCGAGGATGGCGCCTGTCTGAAGCCTACGATATGAACCCGGTACCACATGCCGATGGATTGAAACTCAACATCACCGATTCAGACAACGCCCTGGATCTTGAGCTCGCTCGCGAAGTTGCAGAGTACTTCCGTATCAGCCGTAAAGACGCAGACGAAATTATCGAGAATTTCCGGGAAGCTGTCAGCCAATGGTCAACCGTGGCTAGCGCTTTGGGGCTTTCGAAGCGAGAGAGAGACAACATGGCCCCAGCGTTTCGGCTGGCAGGTAATTAGCCTCAACGCACCAACTACAGCTCATGGCTTCGATTCACGCTTCCTCCCCACACTCGGTCGCCCTCATGCAGTTGCGCTTCACTTCGTCCGCTGTGGCCAGCCTAGGGGGCTTTCACCCACAAGATTGCGACCATGCTGGGTGCCCACAAAAAAAAGCCGCCCTCAAAGGGCGGCTTTCTCTTACCTCAAACCACTACCGATACTTACAACTTCGGCCCAGCAGCCTTGATCGCGTCGCTCACATCGAACTTCTTGAAGTTCTCAACAAACAACCCAGCCAATGCTTTAGCGGCTTCATCGTAAGCAGCCTTGTCAGCCCAGGTATTACGTGGGTTCAACAGGCCAGTCTCAACGCCCGGTACGGCCAGTGGCACGTCGAGGTTGATGGTGTCCAGGTGCTCAGTCTCGGCACCAATCAACGCGCCGCTCTGGATTGCTGCGATCACGCCACGGGTGGTCGGGATGTTGAAGCGTTTGCCGACGCCGTAGCCGCCGCCGGTCCAGCCGGTGTTTACCAGATAGACCTTGGAGCCGAAGCCGCGGATGCGCTTGATCAGCAGTTCTGCGTATTCGCCGGCCGGGCGCGGGAAGAATGGTGCGCCAAAGCAGGTGGAGAAGGTCGACTTGATGCCGCTGCCGGAACCCATTTCGGTCGAGCCCACCAGAGCGGTGTAGCCGGACAGGAAGTGGTAGGCCGCTTGTTCTTCGCTGAGGATCGAGACTGGCGGCAATACGCCGGTCAGGTCGCAGGTCAGGAAGATCACCGCGTTTGGCTCGCCACCGAGGTTCTTCTCGGAACGCTTCTCGACGTGCTCCAGCGGGTAGGCGGCGCGGCTGTTCTGGGTCAGGCTGCCGTCGGCGTAGTCAGCTTTCTTGGCGTCGTCCAGGACAACGTTTTCCAGGACTGCGCCGTGCTTGATGGCTTTCCAGATGACCGGTTCGTTCTTCTCGGACAGGTCGATGCACTTGGCATAGCAACCGCCTTCGATGTTGAACACCACGCCCTCGCCCCAGCCGTGTTCGTCGTCACCGATCAGGTAACGGCTTTCGTCGGCGGACAGGGTGGTCTTGCCGGTACCGGACAGACCGAAGAACAGGGTCACGTCGCCTTCTTCACCGATGTTGGCAGCGCAGTGCATTGGCAGCACGTCAGCGGCCGGCAGCAGGAAGTTCTGCACCGAGAACATAGCTTTCTTCATTTCACCGGCGTAGCGCATGCCGGCGATCAGCACTTTCTTCTGGGCGAAGTTGAGGATCACGCAGCCATCGGAGTTGGTGCCATCACGCTCTGGCACGCATTCGAAGTTGGCGACGTTGAGAACTTGCCACTCTTCACGACCCGCCGGGTTGTACTGGGCCGGGTTGATGAACAGGCAACGACCGAACAGGTTCTGCCAGGCAGTCTGGGTGGTCATCTTCACGGCCAGGTAGTGCTCTTCGGCAGCACCTACGTGCACGTGGGAAACGAAATGCTCTTGCGCGTTGTTGAAGGCCTCGACGCGAGCCCACAGGGCATCGAACTTGTCGGCCGGGAACTTGCGGTTGATCGGGCCCCAGGCGATGGCGTCCTGGGTGGTCGGCTCTTCAACGATGAAACGATCGACTGGCGAACGGCCGGTACGGTGACCGGTGCGAACAACCAGCGCGCCGGTATCGGCAAGCTCGCCTTCACCGCGCTTCAGGGCTTCTTTAACCAGATCATCAACACTCAGATCGGTGTACACGGCGTTATTGGCTTGCGTCATGAGGTTCCCCGTCGGCCAGTGGCCGAGTGCTCCAAACGTTTTGTAGTAGAAAGTCGTGCACTACTACCGCGAAAAAAGTGGGCCGGATTATGCCAGAAAAGCCCAAAAAGTGTAGGGCCCTCCCGTCAGAACGGCGTTATTCCGGCGTTAAGCAGTGAATTTACCTGCACTGAAACGTTTTAGTGACGGGTATCTGACGGCGTATCGACCCCTGCACCCGCAAACAATTGGGTGATATCGGCTGCGTCGAACAGGTAACGTTCATTGCAAAACTGACAATCGATCTCGATGCGGCCGCCATGTTCGACGACCAGCTTCTGAGCATCTTCCAGACCCAAACTGACCAGCGCATTGCCCGAGCGTTCCCGGGAGCAACTGCAATGGAAGCGTAGTTTCTGCACATCGAACAGGCGCACCTGCTCTTCATGATAGAGGCGATGGAGCACGGTTTCGTTGTCCAGGCTCAGCAATTCATCGGCGGTCAGCGTGCCGCCCAGCGTGGTGATGTGCTGCCAGCTGGCGGCGCGTTCTTCTTCGTCTTTCAGACGGTCGGCAGGCAATTGCTGCAGCAACAGGCCACGGGCACGACGGCCATCGGCGTAGAGCCAGAAGCGAGTATTGGTCTGTTGGGACATGACGAAGTAATTGGTAAAGCACTCCGACAGGGTCGCGCCGTCGAGGTCGACGATGCCTTGGTAGCGTTGGCCCTGAGTCGGGTCGACGGTCAGCGCCAGCACGCCATTGGGCATCAAGTCGGCGAGGGTCGCGTCGGGGGCGATCTGGTCGGCTTCGTAACGAGCCAGGCCACGGATTTCGCGCTCGCTGGAGCACTCAATCATCAGCAACGGCACCGGGCCTTCGGAACGGGCCTGAAGAATCAGCAAGCCATCGAACTTCAAGGTGCCAACTAGCAACGCTGCCGCCGCCATCAGCTCGCCCAGCAATTGCGCGACCGGCTCCGGATAGGCGTGTTTGGCGAGGACTTCGGCATAGCTACGCTCCAACCCAACCAGCTCGCCGCGGGTGTCGCTGTCATCGAAGATGAAGCGTTGGGTGTAGTCGTTATCCGATAGATTGGTCATAGGTCTGGGTATCTGAAAGGGTGACAAAAAATGAAAATCGCGTCATTTCCGCATTTTGGGACGGGAAAAGTTCAGCCATAAGGGCATTTTATGAACAATCCGGGGTTGTTCCAAGCAAGGTCAAACCTCGGTTTTCGACGAACGGCATTTTCACTTTGCCGCTGTCGAGTACACCCATATGGCTGCACAGGTGCGCGATTGCAAGTCTGCGCCCGACGGTGATCACTACTCGTCGTTGCTATTACCACGAAACTTGAACAGATCCCGGCGCTGTTTCTTGCTTGGCTTGCCATCGGTGCTCACGCCCAACGCCCCGGCCTTGCGCATGGCCGCAGCCGCTTCACGTTTGGCGATGCTGGCTTCGGTTTCGGCATACAGGGCCTGAGCCTCCGGCGCGCCACGACGCACGATCGACAGCGCCTGGACCACCACCGTGCGCTCCTCGAAGCCGGTGCGAATCTGAAACTCATCGCCGACCCTCGGCTCCTTGCCTGGCTTGCAGCGCTCGCCCCGGCAATGCACCTTTCCACTCTCAATCGCCGCCTTGGCCAAGGCACGTGTTTTATAAAAACGCGCGGCCCACAACCATTTATCGAGACGGACCTTGTCGTCCTCTTCGCTTTTTTGTGCCATTGGATGACCTCATTCTGAAATATCGATGAACTGTACTACCGTTTCTGTCGTGCCATGAATCACCACGCTGTGGATTAGAATGCAGGCATTCCCCCGCACATTGAGGGATGGAAATCCGGGCAGTAGATATCTGTCGCCTTTTACCCATTATTCTGCGTGAATACCGCGAATTCGGCCGCACGCGGTCTGAGCGGTTTTTGCCGGTTGAGCACTTTTGAAGACATTTGACCATTTGACCGTTATCGGTCTGCGCGAGTGGGTGGCGCTCCCGGATTTGGGAGTCGCTGGCCTTCGGGCAAAAATCGACACCGGCGCCAGCACCTCCAGCCTGCATGCCACCGATATCGAGCCGTTTGAGCGCGATGGGGAACAGTGGGTGCGCTTTACCGCGCACCTGGGCACGGTGGTGCAACTGCGGCACCGGCGCTGCGAAGCCCCGCTGGTAACGAGGAAAACCATTAAAAGCTCCAATGGCCATGCGCAGATGCGCTATGTGGTCAGCACCACCCTGGCCCTCGGTGATCGGGTCTGGCGGGTCGAGTTCACCCTCGCCTGCCGCAAGTCCATGCGCTATCGCCTGTTACTCGGTTCCAAAGCCCTGATCGACGGCCAGTTGGTGGTCAATCCGGGCATTAAATATGTACAAGACAAGCCGGTGTTCCCGGTATCTACCTTCTCCACAGGTGTTGCATGAAGATCGCTGTGCTGTCGCGGAACCCGCGTCTGTATTCCACCCGTCGTCTGGTCGAAGCCGGTATCGAGCGTGGCCATGAAATGGTGGTGATCGACACCCTGCGCGCCTACATGAACATTGCCAGCCACAAGCCGCAGATCCACTACCGTGGCAAACCGCTGGAAGGTTTCGATGCAGTGATCCCGCGGATCGGTGCATCGGTGACGTTTTATGGCTGCGCGGTGCTGCGCCAGTTCGAAATGATGGGAGTGTTTCCGCTCAACGAATCGGTAGCCATCGCTCGTTCGCGAGACAAACTGCGTTCACTGCAATTGCTGTCGCGCCGGGGGATCGGTTTGCCGGTCACCGGCTTTGCCCACTCTCCGGATGACATTCCTGACTTGATCGAGATGGTCAACGGCGCACCGCTGGTGATCAAGGTACTGGAAGGCACTCAGGGCATCGGTGTGGTGCTGTGTGAAACGGCGACGGCGGCGGAATCGGTGATCGAGGCCTTCATGGGCCTGAAGCAAAACATCATGGTTCAGGAATACATCAAGGAAGCCGGCGGCGCGGACATTCGTTGCTTCGTGGTCGGCGACAAGGTGATCGCGGCGATGAAGCGTCAGGCCAAGCCGGGGGAATTTCGCTCCAACCTGCATCGCGGCGGCAGTGCGAGCCTGATCAAGATCACGCCGGAAGAACGCATGACCGCATTGCGTGCAGCGAAGGTCATGGGGTTGGCAGTGGCGGGAGTGGACATCCTGCGTTCCAACCATGGGCCGCTGGTGATGGAAGTGAACTCGTCGCCGGGGCTTGAAGGGATTGAAACCACCACCGGGAAGAACGTGGCGGGGATCATCATCGAGCATCTGGAGAAGAATGGCGGGCCGAATATGACGCGGACCAAAGGCAAGGGTTGAGACTTACTCGGTCCCTGTGGCGAGGGAGCTTGCTCCCGCTGGAGGCCGAAGGACTCCCGATTCCGGCAACCGTATTCCTTTATTGAAATACGGTTGCCGGGTTTTGCGGCGGCTGCGCAACCGAGCGGGAGCAAGCTCCCTCGCCACAGAGGTTGTGTACTTCGCTTAAACCGCATCCCTCGGCAACATCAACCCAAGCGGCAACCGCACCCGCGCTTCAAGCCCACCACCGGACCGATTGCGCAGCTCGACATTGCCGCCATGCATCGAAGCGATTCGCTTCACGATCGCCAACCCCAACCCGGTCCCCTTCCCGCCCCGGGCCCGATCGCCACGGGTGAACGGATTGAAGATCGCCTCCAGCTCCGACGGATCGATCCCCGCGCCACGGTCCATGACGCTCAGCACCACATACGGTGCACTGGTATCCCCGGACACGTAAGCCGCCACTTCGACGCCGCTGCCAGCATGATGCAAGGCATTACCGATCAGGTTGTTCAGCAGCCGTTTCATCGACACCCGACGCAACGGGAACGGCTGAATCGGCTCCAGGCGCAAGTGCACTTTCTCTTCGTTCTGGTTATACGGCGCGGCGACTTCGCGAACCAGATCGCTCAGGTCCACTTCTTCCACCGACTCGTCACGTCCGTCACGAATGAATGCCAGGAACTGGTCGAGAATCGCGTCCATGTCTTCGATGTCGCGGATCATGTCGTCCGTCAGGTCGCTGTGATCACCCATCAGCTCCAGGGACAGCCGCAAGCGGGTCAGCGGCGTGCGCAGGTCGTGGGACACCCCTGCCAGCATCAGTTCCCGTTCGCGCCCCGCCTGTTCGACGTCTTCAGCCATCTGGTTGAAGGCGCGATAAACCTCGGTCATCTCGCTCGGTGTATCACTGATCGGCAGGCGCACGCTGCGGCCCTGACCGAGTTGCCTCGCGGCATAAACCAGACGTTTGAGCGGTTGATTGAGCTGGCTGACGAAGATCCACGCCGAGGCGGTGGACAGTAAGCCGATGGCGAGGAACCAACCGAGCACGTTCCAGATTTTCTGGCCGCGCAACGGGTGCGGGTACAGCGGCACTTTCAGCCAGCCATCGCCCAGGCTGGGCGCCCGAACCCACAGCGCCGGCGGTGAGTGCATGCGTAATCGCACTTCGGTGTCGGCGCCCAGTTCATCCTGCATCTGGCGCTGGTAGATCTCGCTGTAAGGCCAGTGTTGTTCGCCTTCCGGCACACCGGCACCCACCACCCGAATCAGGGTCGCGGCATCGGCGATTTTGGTGCGGTTTTCTTCATCGGCGGCCCAATAGGCACGCAGCGTCAGGGCGACGCCGTGGCTGTATTGGCGATCCACCAGCACATCTTCGTTCATCAACAGATAAACCAGGGTCAGCGCCTTGGAGAACAGGACGACGATCAGCACCAGCCACAGGGTGCGGGAGAAGAAGCTCTGGGGGAACCAAACAGGGGTTTTCATGGGTAACCGCTACACACTTGCAGGAGCGAGCATGCTCGCATATTGCGGATCGCGGGTCTGCGGGAAAGGTCATCTGACCCCTTGCCCGCAAGACCCGCTCCTACAAATCACCAATCACTTCGTGGCGGCGCCATCCGGAACGAACACGTAGCCCACGCCCCAGACGGTCTGGATGTAGCGTGGTTTGGATGGATCGGGTTCGATCATCCGGCGCAGACGGGAAATCTGCACGTCGATGGAACGCTCCAGGGCATCCCACTCGCGACCACGGGCCAAATTCATCAGCTTGTCGCGGGTCAGTGGCTGACGCGCGTTCATGACCAACGCCTTGAGCACCGCGAACTCACCGGTGGTGAGCATGTGCACTTCGTCGCCGCGCTTCAGTTCGCGGGTGGCCAGGGACAGTTCGTAGTCACCGAAGGTCACGCTTTCGTCTTCGCTGCCCGGTGCGCCCGGCACTGGTGCCGCCTGACGCCGCAGAACCGCTTTGACACGAGCCATCAGCTCGTCCGGGTTGAACGGCTTGGCCAGGTAATCGTCGGCGCCCAGTTCCAGGCCCTTGATGCGGCTAAGCTCATCGCCCTTGGCGGTCAGCATGATGATCGGAATCTGATTGTTCGCCGTGCGCAGGCGGCGGCAAGCGGTCAGGCCGTCTTCGCCGGGCAGCATCAGGTCGAGGACGACCAGGTTGAACACTTCACGCGCCAGCAGGCGGTCCATTTGTTCCGTGTTCGGGACGGCGCGGGCACGGTAGCCCTTGCTGACGAAAAAACGCTCCAGCAGGCTGCTCAGCCCGGGATCGTCGTCAACAATAAGAATTTTTTCGCCTTCAGCAATGTTTGCAGTGCTGCTCATTGGATGCTCCTTTGATCTCGGCGCGCATTATGGCGTAGCTGCCGTTATACGCACCGTGTGCATTGTTAGCAGATTTTTCCTTCACCGCCAGAAAACCGGGCATTGTGCCTACAACCCGCGATGCCCCCGAAGGGGCAGAACGCTGGTTATAATGCGCGGCCTTTTGTGTCAGGCAACGTCTGATCGTTACTGTAAGCAGCCGCTTTTTTTTCATGGCGCTGGCAGTAATTGTTCGATTTCACGGGTCAACGGGAAGCCTGTTGGCTCAGGTAGCGGCGCACGCCAGGCCGCTCAACCAGACTCGCCGAGCCTTTATCTCTGCGCCTGCGAGCCTGCTTTCACAATTTGTCAGGTGGTTTTATGGACAGCATCAACAGCCGCATCGCCGAGGAACTCGGTGTACGCCCACAACAGGTCGAAGCGGCCGTCGCGCTACTCGATGAAGGCTCTACCGTTCCCTTCATCGCCCGCTACCGGAAAGAAGTGACCGGCAGCCTCGATGACATCCAGCTGCGTCATCTGGAAGAGCGTCTGCGCTACCTGCGAGAACTCGACGAACGGCGGATCAGCATCCTCGCCAGCATTCAAGAGCAGGGCAAACTGACCCCGCAACTCGAACGCGACATCAAACTCGCCGACACCAAGACCCGCCTCGAAGACTTGTACCTGCCGTACAAGCAGAAGCGCCGTACCAAGGGCCAGATCGCCCTGGAAGCCGGCCTCGGCGAACTGGCCGACGGCCTGTTCAACGACCCGACCCTGAACCCTGAAACCGAAGCCGCACGTTTCATCGACGTCGAAAAAGGCGTGGCCGATGTGAAAGCTGCCCTTGAAGGCGCCAAGTACATCCTCATGGAGCGCTTCGCCGAAGACGCGGGTCTGCTGGACAAGCTGCGTAACTACCTCAAGCAGGAAGCCACCCTCAGTGCCCGCGTGATCGCCGGCAAGGAAGAGGAAGGCGCCAAGTTCCGCGACTACTTCGAACACGACGAACCACTGAAAAGCATGCCGTCGCACCGCGCGCTGGCGATTTTCCGTGGCCGCAACGAAGGCATTCTGAGTTCTGCACTGAAAGTCGGCGATGAACTGCCCGGCACCATGCACCCGTGCGAAGGCATGATCGGTCAACAATTCGGCATCCAGAACCAGAACCGTGCCGCCGACAAATGGCTGGGCGAAGTGGTGCGCTGGACCTGGAAGGTCAAGCTCTACACCCACCTGGAAACCGATCTGCTGGGCGAGCTGCGCGACGGCGCGGAAACCGAAGCAATTAACGTCTTCGCGCACAACCTGCACGACTTGCTGCTGTCGGCCCCGGCCGGCCCGCGTGCCACCTTGGGCCTTGACCCGGGCCTACGCACCGGCTGCAAGGTCGCCGTGGTCGATGCCACCGGCAAGCTGCTGGACCACGCCACGGTTTACCCGCACGTGCCGCACAACAAGTGGGATCAGACCCTCGCCGTGCTCGCCGCCCTGTGCGCCAAGCATTCGGTGGACCTGATCGCCATCGGCAATGGCACCGCCAGCCGCGAAACCGATAAGCTCGCTGCTGAACTGATCAAAAAATACCCAGCCATGAAGATGACCAAAGTCATGGTCTCCGAGGCCGGTGCATCGGTGTATT
This sequence comes from Pseudomonas sp. GM102, assembly GCF_000282555.1. Classification (NCBI taxonomy): domain Bacteria; kingdom Pseudomonadati; phylum Pseudomonadota; class Gammaproteobacteria; order Pseudomonadales; family Pseudomonadaceae; genus Pseudomonas; species Pseudomonas sp. GM102. The sequence continues at coordinate 19,694 of NZ_AKJB01000072.1, forward strand.
CCGCGTCGGAACTGGCCTCCAAGGAATTCCCGGACCTCGACGTATCGATCCGTGGCGCAGTGTCGATTGCCCGTCGCCTGCAAGATCCACTGGCTGAACTGGTGAAGATCGATCCGAAATCCATCGGCGTCGGCCAGTACCAGCACGACGTGTCGCAGCTGAAACTGGCGCGCGGCCTGGACGCGGTGGTCGAGGACTGCGTGAACGCCGTGGGCGTCGACGTCAACACTGCCTCCGTGGCACTGCTGGCGCGTATCTCCGGCCTCAACGCGACCCTGGCGCAGAACATCGTCAGCCACCGCGACGAGCACGGCGCCTTCAAAACCCGTGCGGCATTGAAGAAAGTCGCGCGTCTGGGTGAAAAAACCTTTGAACAGGCCGCAGGCTTCCTGCGGGTAATGAACGGCGACAACCCGCTGGATTCGTCCGCGGTTCACCCGGAAGCCTATCCGCTGGTGCAGCGCATTGCCGCTGAAACCGATCGCGACATTCGCTCACTGATCGGCGACGCGAGCTTCCTCAAGCGTCTCGATCCGAAGAAGTACACCGACGAAACGTTCGGTCTGCCGACGGTCACCGACATCCTGCAAGAGCTGGAAAAACCCGGTCGCGACCCGCGTCCCGAGTTCAAGACCGCCGAGTTCCAGGAAGGCGTCGAAGACCTCAAGGACTTGCAACTGGGGATGATCCTCGAAGGCGTGGTCACCAACGTGACCAACTTCGGCGCTTTCGTCGACATCGGCGTGCATCAGGACGGCTTGGTACACATCTCGGCACTGTCGGAGAAGTTCATCAAGGATCCGCGCGAAGCGGTGAAGGCCGGTGATGTGGTCAAGGTGAAGGTCATGGAAGTCGACATCCCGCGCAAACGCGTTGGCCTGTCGATGCGCATGAGCGACACCCCGGGCGAGAAGATCGACGGTGCCCGTGGCGCGCGTCCGGGGTCGGCACCACGCCAATCCCAGAACACCGCACCGCGCAAGGAAACCACGGCAGCAGCCCCGGCCAACAACGCCATGGCCTCGCTGTTCGCCAACGCCAAACAGTTGAAGAAACGCTGATGGAGATCCCGGCCGGCTTGACCGAAAGCGCGTTTTTCAAGCTGCTGGGGTGTCGCTTGCACAGTCTGGAAACCGGGGTGGCGCAAGTCGCCCTGGGGCTTGCGCCAGAACTGCGCAATCGCGGCGGCAAACTGCACGGCGGCGCCTTGTTCAGTCTGGTTGACATTGCCATGGGGCTGGCCTGTTCCAGCACCCACGGCTTTGACCAGCAGAGCGCGACCATCGAGTGCAAGATCAACTACATCCGCGCCGTCGCCGACGGTGAAGTGATGTGCACGGCACGGGTGATCCATCCGGGCCGCCGCACGCTGGTGGTCGAAGCCGACGTGATGCAAGGCGACAAACTCGTCGCAAAAGCACAAGGCACGTTCGCTGTCCTGTAGATACTCTTCATCAATTTGAGTTAATTTCGGCGCAATGCAACCTGTGGAACCCTGTGGCGAGGGGGCTTGCCCCCGTTTGAGTGCGTAGCACTCACAAGATTTTGGAAACTCAGAGATTTTGGGGCCGCTTCGCAGCCCAACGGGGCAAGCCCCCTCGCCACAGGTCACTCCCACAGGGATTGTGCAATTCCTGACTGACCGGCATTAGGCCTGTGCGGCTCGAAAAAACCAGGCGAAAACGCCAGTTTTAACTTCACCCTTGTAGACCGTCTTGCCCACCCCCATATTGGGGCGACTGATGCGTGAAGGAATCCAACTTGAGCGAACTTCTCAACCGCCGCCTGGCTCTGCTCGGCGAGCGCGCTAACCTCTCTCTGCTCGAACAGTGCCTTCACGGCATCGAACGTGAATGCCTGCGCGTGACGGGCGAAGGGCGCCTGGCGCAAACGCCGCACCCGGAAGAATTGGGTTCCGCGCTGACCAATGAACAAATCACCACCGACTATTCCGAGTCGCTGCTGGAGTTCATCACGCCTGCCCTGCCAGACCCGGCGCAGATGCTGGCGAGCCTGGACAGGATTCACCGTTTTGCCTACAGCAAGCTCGGCAACGAGTACCTGTGGAGTCCTTCGATGCCGTGCCCGTTGCCGGCCGAGGAAGACATCCCGATCGCTTATTACGGCACCTCCAACATCGGTCAGCTCAAGTACGTCTATCGCAAGGGCCTGGCGCTGCGTTACGGCAAGACCATGCAGTGCATCGCCGGGATCCACTACAACTTTTCGCTGCCGGAAAAGCTCTGGCCGCTGCTTAAAGAAGCCGAAGGCTTTGTCGGCACCGACCGCGACTATCAGTCGTCGGCCTACATCGCGCTGATCCGCAACTTCCGTCGCTACAGCTGGCTGCTGATGTACCTGTTCGGCGCCTCGCCTGCGCTGGACGCCGGTTTCCTGCGCGGTCGCTCGCATCAGTTGGAACAGCTGGATCCGGACACGTTGTACCTGCCGTACGCCACCAGCCTGCGCATGAGTGACCTGGGTTACCAGAGTAACGCCCAGGCCGGTCTGACGCCGTGCTACAACGATCTGACCAGCTACACCGACAGCCTGCGCAAAGCGGTGGCCACGCCTTACCCGTCGTACGTCGAGATCGGTACGCACCAGGACGGTGAGTGGGTTCAGCTCAACACCAACATCCTGCAGATCGAAAACGAGTACTACTCCAACATCCGTCCGAAACGCGTGACCTACACCGGCGAACGGCCGATTCAGGCGCTGGTGGCCCGCGGCATTCAGTACGTCGAAGTGCGTTGCCTGGACATCAACCCGTTCCTGCCGATGGGCATCGACCTCACCGAGTCGCGTTTCCTCGATGCGTTCCTGCTGTACTGCGCGCTGAACGACAGCCCGCTGTTGACCAGTACCAGCTGCGGCAACGCGACGTCTAACTTCCTCAGCGTGGTCAAGGAAGGTCGTCGTCCGGGCCTGCAACTGCAACGCGACGGGCACCCGGTAGACCTGAAGGAATGGGCCGGCGAATTGCTGGAAAAGATTGCGCCACTGGCGGCGTTGCTGGATCAAAGCCATGGCGGCGATGCCCACAGCAAGGCACTGGACGCACAACTGGCCAAGGTCAAGGACTCGTCCCTGACGCCATCGGCCCAGGTATTGGCGGCGATGGCCGAGCACAAGGAAAGCTTTGCTCAGTTCTCCTTGCGTCAGAGTCAGGTGCACGCAGAATTTTTCCGTAGCGAGCCGCTTTCAAGCGAAGAACAGGCTGGATTTGAAGAGTTGGCACGTTCGTCGTTGGCTCAGCAGGTAGAGCTGGAACAGAACGAAGTCGGCGATTTCGATGTGTTTGTCGGGTCGTATCAGGCGAGTATTCTGGCGATCAGCAACTAAACTCTGAAGGTCCTTCGGACCTTTTCGCGGGCAAGCCTCGCTCCTACAGTGTCGTGCCAAATCTTGCGACACACATAAAACCTGTAGGAGCGAGGCTTGCCCGCGAAGGCCACACCACGGTCTCCCTTAGAATTTTCCGCTCATAAGGTAATTCGAAAAAGTTATTTATTTTCGGATTCTTATATCATTTAGTCTCCTTTTCACGCCGACTCTCGGTCGCCTGACAAGGAGCTTCCCGATGAAACTGACTTCCCCTCTTCGCCTTCTGGCCGCCGCGCTCCTGGCGTCGGCGAGTGTCCTGGCTCAGGCGGCAGATGTGACCGTCGCCTACCAGACCACCGTTGACCCAGCCAAAGTCGCCCAAGCCGACGGCACCTACGAAAAAGCCACCAAAGCCAACATCGACTGGCGCAAATTCGATAACGGCGCCGACATCATCGCCGCCATCGCTTCAGGCGATGTGCAAATCGGCTACCTCGGTTCCAGCCCCCTGACGGCGGCAATCACCCGCAAAGTTCCGGTGGAAACTTTCCTCATCGCCACCCAGATCGGCGCCGCCGAAGCGCTGGTTGCGCGCGATGGCTCCGGGATCAAGACTCCGCAAGACCTGATCGGCAAGAAAATCGCCGTACCGTTCGTTTCCACCGGCCACTACAGCCTGCTGGCCGCGCTGAAACACTGGAACATCGACCCATCGAAAGTCACCGTGCTCAACCTCGCGCCGCCAGCGATCATCGCGGCATGGAAACGCGGTGATATCGACGCCACCTACGTCTGGGACCCGGCTCTCGGCGTGGCCAAGGAAAACGGCAAAGTGCTGATCACCTCGGGCGAACTGGCCAAGTTCGGCGCGCCGACTTTCGATGCCTGGATCGTGCGCAAGGATTTCGCCCAGAAGCACCCGGAAATCGTCACCGCGTTCGCCAAAGTGACCCTCGATGCCTACGCCGACTACCGCAAAGACCCGAAAGCCTGGCTCGCCAACCAAAGCAATGTCGACAAACTGGTAAAGCTCTCCGGTGCCAAGGCCAGCGACATTCCATTGCTGCTGCAAGGCAACGTCTTCCCGCTCGCGGCTGATCAGGTGCTCACCCTCGGCGCGCCGACCACCAAGGCCATCACCGACACCGCCGTGTTCCTCAAGGAACAGGGCAAGGTCGAGGCCGTGCTGCCGGACTACGCGCCGTACGTCAGCGCCAAATACATCACCAATTGATCGGGAGTTAACCGCGATGGCTTTGCTTCAGCTGGAGCGCATCTGCGCACAGTACCCAGGCAGCACGGAACCTGTGCTGGCGGATATTTCCCTGAGCCTTGGGCCCCGGCAGTTGCTGGTCGCCCTCGGCCCGTCCGGCAGTGGCAAGACCTCGCTGTTGAACCTGATTGCCGGTTTCGTCGAACCCAGTGCCGGGCGCATCACCCTTGACGGTGTGCCGGTCAAAGGCCCGAGCGCCGAGCGCGGCGTGGTGTTCCAGGACGACGCCCTGCTGCCTTGGCAGGACGTGCTGGCGAACGTCGGCTTCGGTCTGGAACTGGCTGGCGTCGCCCGGGACATACGCGAAATCCGCGCCCGGGAAATGCTCGCGCTGGTGGACCTTTGCGGTTTCGAAAATCGCCGAATCTGGCAGCTCTCGGGCGGCCAGAAACAACGTGTCGGCCTCGCTCGCGCCCTCGCAGCAGACCCTCGGGTTTTGCTGATGGATGAACCCTTCGGTGCCCTCGATGCCTTCACCCGCGAACAGATGCAGGAACTGCTGCTGCAAGTCTGGCAACGCACCGCCAAACCGGTGTTCCTGATTACCCACGACATTGAAGAAGCGGTGTTCCTCGCCACGGATCTGATTCTGCTGGCGCCCAACCCCGGGCAAGTCGTCGAACATCTGAGCCTGGATTTCGGTCAGCGTTACGCCGCCGGCGAATCGGCGCGGGCGATCAAATCCGATCCGCGCTTTATCGAAACCCGCGAACACGTGCTCGCCAAAGTGTTCTCCCAACGCAGTGCCGTCCAGCGGCAGGAGCGCGCATGAGCACCTATGAAATTCCCGCCACGACGGTGAAACCGGGCTCAAAGGTGAAGAGCTCGGCGGTAATCGCGCAGCGTCGCAGTTTGAACACGCGCTGGATCAGCATGCTGACACTAGTCGCTCTCGTTGCCATTTGGTGGGCCGTCACGGAAACAGGTTTGATCGAACCGCTGTTCCTGCCGCCACCCTCCGCCGTGCTGCAAAAAGGCTGGCTGCTGGTGACCACCGGCTACATGGATTCGACCTTGTGGCAGCATTTGGGCGCGAGCCTCAGCCGTATTGGCCTGGGCCTGGGCTTCGCCGTGCTAACCGCCGTTCCGGTGGGCATCGCCATCGGCCACAACCGCATCGCTCGCGGCATTCTTGATCCGCTGATCGAGTTCTATCGCCCGATTCCGCCGCTGGCTTATCTGCCGTTGATCGTGATCTGGTGCGGCATCGGTGAGTTGTCGAAAGTGTTGCTGATCTACCTGGCGATCTTCGCGCCGATCGCGATAGCCACCGCCACTGGCGTACGCACCGTCGACCCGGCGAAATTGCGCGCCGCGCAGTCGCTGGGCGCGACTCGGGCGCAGTTGATTCGGCATGTGATTCTGCCCAGTGCCTTGCCGGACATTTTGACTGGCGTGCGGATTGGTTTGGGTGTGGGTTGGTCGACGCTGGTGGCCGCCGAGTTGATCGCCGCCACCAGTGGTTTGGGCTTCATGGTGCAATCGGCCGCGCAATTCCTGGTCACCGATGTGGTGGTGTTGGGGATTCTGGTGATCGCATTGATCGCCTTCGCCATGGAAATGGGCCTGCGTGCGCTGCAACGCAAACTGGTGCCATGGCATGGCCAGGCTCACTGAATACTCATGTGGGAGTGGGCCTGTGTGGCAAGGGGGTCTGCCTGTGGCGAGGGGGCTTGCCCCCGTTGGGCCGCGAAGCGGCCCCAAAACAACCCCGGCAACACGTTCCTCCAGCCAGTTTTTTCAGACACAGGTTTTACGACTGCTTCGCAGCCGAACGGGGGCAAGCCCCCTCGCCACAGGCTCGCTCCCACAGTAGGCACCCCGGATTGAAGAGAACACCATGAGCCACCTGACCATCGTCCCTTTAAGCTCCGCCCTCGGCGCGCAAATCAGCGGCATCGATATCAGCCAGCCGCTGAACGTTGAGCAACGCGATGCCATCGAGCAGGCGCTGCTCAAGCATCAAGTGCTGTTCTTCCGCGACCAGCCGATCGAGCCGCAACAGCAAGCGCGATTCGCCGCCTATTTTGGCGACCTGCACATTCATCCGATCTACCCGAACGTGCCTGAGCAGCCGGAAGTGCTGATCCTCGACACCGCCGTCACCGACGTGCGGGACAACGCGATCTGGCACACCGACGTGACCTTCCTGCCGACCCCGGCCATGGGTGCAGTGCTCAGCGCCAAACTGCTGCCCGAATTTGGCGGCGACACACTATGGGCCAGTGGTATTGCGGCGTATGAAGCGCTGTCCGCACCGATGAAAACTCTGCTCGAAGGGTTAACTGCTACTCACGATTTCACCCGCTCGTTCCCACTGGAACGCTATGGCAATACACCGCAAGCCCTGGCCCAGTGGGAAGAAGCCCGACGCAAGAACCCACCGCTGTCGCACCCGGTGATTCGTACGCACCCGGTGAGCGGACGGCGCTCGTTGTTCGTCAATGAAGGGTTCACGTCGAAGATCAATGAGCTGTCGGAGACGGAAAGCGAAGTGATTCTGAAATTCTTGTTCGCCCACACCACACGGCCGGAATTCACCATCCGCTGGTGCTGGCAGAAAGACGACATCGCGTTCTGGGACAATCGTGTGACCCAGCATTACGCGGTGGATGATTACCGCCCGGCACGGCGGGTGATGCAGCGGGCGACTGTGTTGGGGGATGTGCCTTTCTTTCGGTGAACCGATCATTCCCCCGCTCCGCGTGGGAATGCCTCAACGGACGCTCTGCGTTCGGCTTTGGATGGGACGCGGAGCGTCCCGGGCTGCATTCCCACGCGGAGCGTGGGAACGATCAGTACGGAGTTATTCAGCCGTCGAAGGTTTCTCCCAAAGATTGACCCCACCCTCTTGGGCAAACCGATCAATCTCCGCCAGTTCTTCCACGCTAAAATTCAGATTCTTCAACGCTCCGACATTCTCGATAATCTGCTCCGGCCGGCTCGCACCGATCAGCGCCGAGGTCACCCGTGGATCGCGCAGGGTCCAGGCCAGCGCCAACTGCGCCAGGCTCTGACCACGGCGTTTGGCGATTTCATTGAGCGCCCGCACATGGGCGATGTTGGCTTCGGACAGGTGAGACGCCTGCAACGAACCACCGCCCGGACGATTGACCCGCGCATCCGCTGGCACGCCATTGAGGTACTTGTCGGTTAACAGCCCCTGAGCCAATGGAGTGAAGGCGATCACGCCGGTACCGAGTTCATCGGTGGTGTCCAACAGGTCCTTTTCCACCCAGCGGTTGAGCAAGTTGTAGGCCGGTTGATGAATCAACAACGGCACTTTCCACTCTTTCAGCAACCCGGCGATTTCACGGGTTTTGACCCCGGAATAGGACGAGATGCCGATGTACAGCGCCTTGCCCTGCTGCACGGCGGTGGCCAGTGCGCCGGCCGTTTCTTCAAGCGGCGTGTCCGGATCGAAGCGGTGGGAGTAGAAGATATCTACGTAGTCGAGGCCCAGGCGTTGCAGGCTCTGGTCGAGGCTGGCCAGCACGTATTTGCGCGAACCACCGCCCTGACCGTACGGGCCAGCCCACATATCCCAACCGGCCTTGCTGGAGATGATCAACTCGTCGCGGTACTGCTTGAAGTCTTCACGCAGCAAACGACCGAAGTTGATCTCGGCGCTGCCATACGGCGGGCCGTAGTTGTTGGCCAGGTCGAAATGGTTGATGCCCAGATCGAATGCCGTGCGCAGCAACGAACGCTGGGTGTCTATCGGCGTGCTGTCGCCGAAGTTGTGCCACAAGCCCAGAGACAGTGCCGGCAGCACCAGCCCGCTGCGCCCCACGCGGCGGTAAGGGATGGAATCGTAGCGGTTTTCGGCAGCGGTGTAGGTCATCGAATCCTCTCTTGTCTGTCTTGAATGCGGTATCGACTGCTCTGCAAGTTGCCCAGCATACGCTTGGACAAACGCCGATAAACCTCGGACTCGAGAAAATGCTGAAACGTTTCATAGATTATTAAATCTGACCCACCGCATAGCGCCGATATCCACTCCCAACGTTTACGCCGACAACTCACGCAACGCGGCAGCCGCCAAAAAACCAGATCTTGAGCTGTATCGCTGATCTCTTCTGACCGTCTGGTCGATACGCTCAAGCAACTGCTCAGGAAGCGTGGCATTGAAGCGCACCGACTTGCCGAAATAAGGCGTGATATCGAATTCGACCACACCCCACACGCCGCCAGCGTAATCAGGGTTATCCAGATGAGCGTCAATCTCACGCACCTGCGGAAGTGGATCACCATCGGCGACCAGACCTTCGTAGTGCAAAGCCAACGCTTCTTTCACGTTTTCAAATGCCTGCGCCACAGTAGCGCCCGCAGAGAAGCACCCCGGCACGTCCGGGATAATCACTCCGTATTCTGAGTCGGCATCCTTGTGCAGAACGACCGGGAATTTCATTTTTCGATGATTTCTCTGTTGAAAGAGCATGGACTGTAAAACAGAAATCTACACGCATACACACCATACATATCTTGCAAAGATCGCAGCCTTCGGCAGCTCCTACGCTCGACCGCATATCACTGGAGCTGCCGAAGGCTGCGATCTTTTGATCTTCGCTTGCCTTCAAACGGCATCCGCAAACACTTCCCCCAACCAATCCACAAACACCCGAACCCGTGGCGACATGTGTTTGTTATGGGGATACAGCACCGAAACCGGCATCGGCGGCGGTGGTGTGTCGACCAGGACTTCCTGCACCAGGCCTTGGGAAATCAGGGTTTCCATTCGGTAATGCGGGCACTGGATCAGGCCCAATCCGGCAATCGCCGAGGCCGCGTAGATCTCCGCACCAAACACTGACAGCGCGCCATCGATGGCCACTTCCTTGAGTTCGCCATCGACCACGAACTCAAACGGAAACAACTTGGCGGTGGTGCGCGAAACGTAGTTCACCGCGCGGTGGCGGCTCAGGTCGTCGAGGCTTTTCGGTTCGCCGTATTTACGCAGGTAGGCGGGGCTGGCGCAGGTAATCTGCCGCAAGTTGGCAACACGTTTACCGATCAGTGCAGAGTCGCCCAAGGTGCCGGCGCGCAACACGCAATCAACGCCTTCGGCGATCAGGTCGACGAAGCGGTCGGCTTCGCTGATGGACAGTTCGATATCCGGGTAGCGCGCCATGAATTGCGGCAACGCCGGGATCACGAAGTGCTTGGCCAAGGTACCGTGCAGATCCACTCGCAACCGCCCTTTCGGCGCTACGCTGCGAAATGCCAGTTCGGCCTCTTCCAGTTCCGCCAGCAACTGCACACAACGCAAGTAATACGCCTCGCCATCCAGCGTAGGACGGACCTTACGCGTGCTGCGCTCCAGTAAACGAGTGCCGAGCCAGGCTTCGAACTGATTCAGCGTGTGGGTCAGCGTCGCCCGGGGCAGGTTCAGGTCATCGGCCGCCAGGGTGAAGCTGCTGCGCTCGTAGATCCGCACGAACACCTTCATCGCTTTGACTTGATCCACGGGTCACTCCTGGCGCTCGATTGTTGGCGATTATTGAACAGTCAAGGCAACTCTCATGCATTTATCGGCCTGAGTAAACATGTGAGTCTGGCTCCACTTCAAACCACTCCAAGGAATCAACGCCATGACTGCTCAAACTTCGAAAGTTGCCATCGTGACCGGCGCCTCCCGAGGCATCGGCGCTGTGATCGCCAGGCAACTGGCCAGCGAAGGTTTCGCCGTCGCCATCAACTACGCCAGCAGCGCCACTGAAGCCTCAAAACTGGTTGTGGAACTGCGTCAGGCCGGGCATCAGGCCATAGCGGTCAAGGCTGACGTGGCCAATGCCGATGACGTGCGCCGGTTGTTCGACGAAACCGAAACCCAACTGGGAAAGGTCGACGTGCTGATCAACAACGCCGGCATCCTCAAAGTGATGCCGCTGGCGCAGTACACCGACGAACTGTTCGACCAGACTTTCAACATCCACGCTCGCGGCACCTTCAACACCTTGCGTGAAGCGGCGACGCGTCTGAACAGCGGTGGCCGGATCATCAACTTCTCCAGCAGCACCGTTGGGCTTAACTTGCCGGGCTACGCGGTGTACATCGCCAGCAAAGCGGCGGTGGAATCCCTGACCCAGGTGTTCTCCAAGGAAATGCGCGGGCGCAACATCACCGTCAACGCGGTGGCGCCTGGCCCGGTGGCGACTGAGCTGTTTTTGCACGGCAAGAGCGAAGAGCAAATCCAGACTTTCGCCAAGATGCCTCCACTGGAGCGTTTGGGTCAGCCGGAGGATATTGCTCGCGTTGTGTCGTTTCTGGTGGGGCCGGATTCGGCTTGGGTCAATGGGCAGATTTTGCGGGTGAATGGTGGGTTGGTTTAACTATGCTCGATGTATTGGGGTGAATCAGCAAGGCCGCCTTCGCGGGCAAGCCTCGCTCCTACAAACGCAGTGTCGTTCGACACAAAAACCTGTAGGAGCGAGGCTTGCCCGCGAAGACGACCTCAAAGACACCACACATCTGAAGGAGGGGAATGCATCATGCACACCACCATCATCATCTTCTTCGGCCTGGTCCTGCTGGCTCTGATGCTGTTCATCGGAAAGAAAATCGGCTTCCACCGCCAGACCCTGGCCTACAGTTTTGTCGTGCTGTGGCTGGCGTTGACCTTGATCAACGGCGCGGTCGGCATGGTCAACGCCGGCCAGCCGTTGAGCACGGAACTGGTGGTGGGTAGCGCGGTATTCGGCGTCCCGGTTGCGGCGCTGGTGTTGTTCATGACGATGAGCACTGACGCCTGACAAGACGTCAGCGCCACCCTTCTCAATCAACGCACCAGGTGCAGGAACTGCATGTGCCGCTCGTACTGGTCGAGGATGTCGTTGATGACCTGCTCCTTGGTGTAGCCCACCAGATCGTAATCCTGACTGCCCTCGCGCAAATGCACTTCGGCGCGGTGGTAACGACGGTTGTTGAGTTGCTTGGAACCCATGCCGCCACGGGCGAAGGACGGCGTGAAGTAACCACGCATCTGCACCTGATAGATGAACGGATGCAGTTCGCCGTGACCGATTTCCAGGCTGACATTGTCATTGGCCGGATCGGGCTGAGTGACCACGTGTAAGCCCTTCTCGACGAACACTGCCGTCACTTCTTCAATCGCCGGACGCACCGTCGTATCAAGGAAGCGATAGACCTCATCGCGCGACGGGAAATGCACCGCCTGACTCAAGCGCTGACGCCAACCACCGCGCCGCGAACCGGACACCGGCGCGAGGGAATGCAGTTGCGCGATCTGCTTCTGCGATTCCAGATAAAACGCCTTGTGCAGCCCCCACATCATCAGCAGCAAAATCATCGAGAACGGTAACGAGGTCAGCACCACTGCTGACTTCAACGCGTCGATGCTGCCGGAGAACAACAGCGCGCTGGTCACCAGCGCCGTCATCGCGCCCCAGAACACTCGCAACCATTTCGGCCCGTCTTCATCCGGGTTACCACCCTTGGCGGACAACGTCGACAACACCACAGTGCCGGAGTCGGCGGAGGTCACGAAGAACACGAAGCTGATGAACACCGTGACCGCAATCACGGTTTTGCTCCACGGGTAGGTTTCCAGCAGCAGGTACAGGGTCATCGACGGGTTGTCGATGGCCGATATGCCGAGCGCGCTCATGCCGTGGTTGAGGACCTGGTCGATGGCGCTGTTGCCGAAGATCGACATCCACGCCAGGGTGAAACCGAGCGGGATCAGCAACACGCCGAAGACGAATTCACGGATGGTCCGGCCACGGGAAATCCGTGCGATGAACAGGCCCACGAATGGCGACCATGCAATCCACCAGGCCCAGTAGAACACCGTCCAGCCGCCCAGCCAGTCGCTGGGTTTGTCGTAGGCGTAGAGGTCGAAACTCTTCATCGGCAAGGCGCCGAGGTAATCGCCGAGGTTCTGGATCAGTGTGTTGAGCAAGTGCTGGGTGGGGCCAGCGAACAATACGAACAGCAGCAGCGCACAGGCCAGCAGCATGTTGATGTCGGACATCACCCGCACACCTTTATCGACGCCGGACACCGCAACGATGATCGCCGCACCCATCATCAGCGTGATCAGACCGACCTGAATCCACTGGGTGTGAGCGATGCCGAACAGGTAATCGAGGCCCGAGTTGAGGTGCAATACGCCAAAGCCCATGTCGGCACCGAGGCCGAATACCGTGGCGATGATGCCGAAGCCGTCCACCGCGTAGCCGATGGGCCCGTTGATGCGCTTGCCGATCAGCGGGTACAGCGCCGAACGCAGGGCCAGCGGCAGGTTATGTCGATAGGCGAAATAGGCCAGCGCCATGCCGACGAAGGCGAACACGCCCCAACCGTGCAGGCCCCAGTGCAGAAACAGAATCTGCATTGCCTGCCGTGCCGCATCCGCCGTGCCGGCTTCACCTTGCGGCGGTTGTGCCAAGTGCGTCAGCGGTTCGGACACGCAAAAGAAAAACAGCGTGATGCTGATCCCGGCGGCGAACAGCATGCCGGCCCAGGACAGGTAGCTGAATTCGGGCTCGTCGTGGTCGGCACCGAGCTTGATCTTGCCGTAGCCAGACAAGGCGGTGACCACCACGAAGACCAGATACAGCGTCATCGCGAGCATGTAGTACCAGCCGACCGTATTGGCCGCCCAGTTTTGCGCTTCCAGAAGCCAGGCACCGGCCTGTTCGGGTATCGCCATGACCACAACGGCGAACAACAAAATAAAGGTCGCCGCGAAATAAAACACCGGCGGATTCATGCGGACCTGGCCGCTTGCGGGGGGGGACGATGCACTCATGAAAAGTGCACCTCAAGGGGGTGAAACAGGGCAATCAATAACGGACTCGGCAAAGGCAAGCCTCCTGTTGTGAGCGGGCAGCAAACCGGTGGTTTAACTTGAATGAGCGTTCAAGTTAAACATGGATAGGGGGCTAAGGACTAATCGCAGGGCTCGGCGGTACTTTTCGTACGCTAGCTCAGGGAAGGGCTGTGGCGAGGGAGCTTGCTCCCGTTGGGCCGCGAAGCGGCCCCAAAAATCGCGACCCCATCCATGTGGATAAACGGCGTTGTCTGTATTTGCGGTTGCTACGCAACCGAGCGGGAGCAAGCTCCCTCGCCACAAAAACGCAATGCGTTATCGAAATTACTTCTGCGTCCCATCATCATGCTGCAGATTCGCCTGGGTCAGATTGCACCCCGCCGGCACGCTGCGGGTCAGCCAGACGTTGCCGCCGATGGTCGAGCCCTTGCCGATGGTGATGCGCCCCAGAATCGTCGCTCCGGCATAGATCACCACATCGTCCTCGACGATCGGATGCCGCGGATGACCCTTTTGCAACTGGCCGTCTTCATCCGCCGGAAAGCGCTTGGCGCCCAACGTCACGGCTTGATAAATCCGCACGCGCTCACCAATGATCGCGGTCTCGCCGATCACCACACCCGTCCCGTGATCGATGAAGAAACTGCGCCCGATCTGCGCCCCCGGATGGATGTCGATGCCGGTGGCCGAATGGGCGATTTCCGCGCTGATCCGCGCCAGCAGCGGCAAGCCGGCGCGATACAAATGATGGGCCAGACGATGGTGAATCACCGCCAGAATCCCCGGATAGCAGAGCAACACTTCATCGACACTGCGAGCCGCCGGGTCGCCGTGATAGGCCGCCAGTACGTCGGTGTCCAGCAGAGTGCGCAGCCCCGGCAAAGCCAGGGCGAAATCCTGAATGATCTGGATGGTTTTGGCCTCGACTTCAGTGTCGGCCTGGGCACTGTGGCGCGCGGCGTAACGCAGTTCGAGCCGCGCCTGGGCCAGCAACGCGTTCAGCGCCACGTCGAGTGTGTGGCCGACGTAGAAGTCTTCACTCTCCTCGCGCAAATCCACCGGGCCCAGACGCATCGGGAACAGCGCACCGCACAAGGCTTCGAGAATATCCGCCATGGCCGCTCGGGACGGCAACTCGCGACCGCCCTGCTCGCCGCTGGCACGGCCGTTTTGTGCGCGCCACTGCTCGCGCGCCGTACGCAGTTGGCTGACGATGGTCTGCAATTGCCAATGGCTGGAACGCTCGCTCACGGTAAAAACTCCTCACGGGCGGCCGGACTGTCTGGCCGCGTTAACCGCGATTACTTTACGGCAACGGCTTGCAGCCGAATTAAGAACCAATAGTGCTGAGATCAACACTTTTGGCTATAAGCGATTGGCAGTTGCCCCACTAAATACCCGTGCCTATAGTCCTGACATCTTCCTCCGCCAGTACGGACCCATGATCAAACAACAGCTTGCCCGCTTTAACCGCCTCGACCTGCTCGGTCATCCTACCCCCCTGGAAAAACTCGAACGCCTGTCGACCTGGCTAGGCCGCGATGTGTACGTCAAACGCGATGACCTGACGCCATTGGCACTGGGCGGCAACAAGCTGCGCAAACTCGAATACCTGGCCGCCGATGCCCTGGCCCAAGGCGCTGATACGTTGATCACTGCAGGCGCGATCCAGTCCAACCACGTGCGCCAGACCGCTGCCATTGCGGCCAAGCTTGGCCTGGGCTGCGTGGCCCTGCTGGAAAATCCGCTGGGCACTGACGACAGCAACTATATCGGCAACGGCAATCGGCTGTTGCTGGACCTGTTCGACGCCAAGGTCGAGCTGGTGGAAAACCTCGACAACGCCGACGAGCAATTGGAAGCGCTGGCCGGGCGTCTGCGCAGTAACGGCAAGAAGCCGTATCTGGTGCCGATTGGTGGCTCGAATGCATTGGGCGCTTTGGGTTATGTCCGTGCAGGCCTGGAGCTGGCCGAACAGATCAAGGACACCGGGCTGCAATTCGCCGCCGTGGTGCTGGCGTCCGGCAGTGCCGGTACCCACAGCGGCCTGGCGCTGGCATTGAGCGAAGTACTGCCGGATTTGCCAGTGATCGGCGTGACTGTTTCCCGTAGCGATGAAGAGCAACGACCGAAAGTCCAAGGCCTCGCCGAGCGCACGGCCGAGTTGCTGGGCGTGAGTCTGCCGGCGAATTTCAAAATCGAACTGTGGGACGAATATTTCGGCCCGCGTTATGGCGAGCCGAATGCCGGGACACTGTCGGCGCTGAAGCTGCTGGCGAGCCAGGAAGGGTTGTTACTGGATCCGGTGTACACAGGCAAGGCCATGGCCGGTTTGCTCGACGGCATTGGGCGCCAGCGCTTCAATGACGGCCCGATCATCTTCCTGCACACCGGTGGGGCGCCGGCACTGTTTGCCTACAAAGACTTTCTGTAAATGATCGTTCCCACGCTCTGCGTGGGAACGCAGCCCGGGACGCTCCGCGTCCCTAGAGGCATTCCCACGCAGGAGCGTGGGAACGATCACTTAGCCAAAAAAAGAATAACAAACTCAATATTTAGTATTTTCCTATCTAAAGACAACATCATATAGTCGCGCCGCAGGCGAATTTGCAGCAAGACGCATAAGCTGCTTTAGGGCAGGATATCGCAGTCGTTCAAATCCCGAATTTGCCAACTTTCCTTAAGCGTCTTCCATAAGAAAACACAGGGGCTTGTCATGAATTTTTCCGCATTACGTCGAAATCTGCTGGTGGGTTCGCTGGGCCTGGCGCTGAGCGCCGGCCTGCTCGGGCAGGCAGTGGCCGGTGAGCAACTGCAAAAAATCAAGGACGCAGGCGTGATCAACGTCGGTCTGGAAGGCACTTATCCACCGTTCAGCTTCGTCGACGAGGCCGGCAAACTGAGCGGCTTCGAAGTCGAGTTCTCCGAAGCCTTGGCCAAAGAGCTGGGCGTGAAGGTCAAACTGCAGCCGACCAAATGGGAAGGCATCCTCGCAGCCCTGGAATCCAAGCGTCTGGACGCGGTGATCAACCAGGTGACCATCACCGAAGAGCGCAAGAAGAAGTACGACTTCTCCACGCCTTACACCGTTTCCGGAATTCAGGCGCTGACCCTGACCAAAAACAAAGACACCATCAAGACCGCCGCCGATCTGGCCGGCAAGAAAGTCGGCGTAGGCCTGGGCACCAACTACGAGCAGTGGGTGAAAGAGAATGTGCCTAAGGCTGACATCCGCACCTACGAAGATGATCCGACCAAGTTCCAGGATCTGCGCGTCGGCCGCATCGACGCCATTCTGATCGACCGCCTGGCCGCGCTGGAATATGCCAGGAAGGCCAAGGACACTGCCGCCGCCGGCGAAGCGTTCTCCCGCCAGGAAGCCGGTATTGCCCTGCGCAAAGGCGAGCCTGAGCTGCTGGCCGCGGTGAACAAAGCCATCGACAAGCTGCGTGCCGACGGTACGCTGAAAAAGCTGTCGGAAAAATACTTCAGCGCTGACGTCACTCAATAATGGGAGAAGCTTTCCAACTTGCGCTGGACTCCGCGCCCTTTCTGCTCAAGGGCGCGTATTACACAGTCATCCTGAGCCTGGGCGGAATGTTCTTCGGCCTGCTGATGGGCTTCGGCCTGGCGTTGATGCGGCTGTCGCGCTTCAAACTGGTGAGCTGGATCGCCCGCATCTACGTGTCGTTCTTTCGCGGCACGCCGTTGCTGGTGCAACTGTTCGTGATCTATTACGGCTTGCCGCAACTGGGTATCGAACTTGATCCGCTGCCGGCTGCCCTGATCGGCTTCTCGCTGAACATGGCCGCCTACGCCTGCGAAATCCTGCGTGCCGCGATCAGCTCCATCGAGCGCGGCCAGTGGGAAGCTGCCGCCAGTATCGGCATGACCCGCGCGCAAACCCTGCGCCGGGCCATCCTGCCGCAAGCGGCGCGCACGGCCTTGCCACCTTTGGGCAACAGCTTTATCTCGTTGGTCAAGGACACGGCACTGGCCGCCACCATTCAGGTGCCGGAGCTGTTCCGCCAGGCACAGCTGATTACCGCTCGCACCTTCGAAATTTTCACCATGTATCTTGCCGCTGCGCTGATCTACTGGGTTCTGGCGACTGTCCTGTCGCACCTGCAGAACCAGTTGGAAGCGCGGGTCAATCGGCACGACCAGGAGTCCTGACCCAATGATTGTCGTGGAAAAACTGACAAAGCAGTTCAAGGGTCAGGTGGTGCTCAACGGCATCGATCTGCAGGTGAAGGAAGGCGAGGTGGTGGCAATCATCGGCCCCAGCGGCTCGGGCAAGACCACCTTCCTGCGTTGCCTGAATTTTCTGGAAGAACCCACCAGCGGCCGGATCAAGGTCGGCGACATCGAGATCGATGGCAGCCGCCCCCTGAACCAGCAGCAGAGCCTGGTACGGCGCTTGCGCCAGCACGTGGGTTTTGTGTTCCAGAACTTCAACCTGTTCCCCCATCGCACGGCCCTGGAAAACGTCATCGAAGGCCCGTTGGTGGTGAAAAAGATCCCGCGTGCCGAAGCCGTTGCCCTGGGTAAAAAGCTGTTGGCCAAGGTCGGCCTGGCGGGCAAGGAAGACGCTTACCCGCGACGCCTCTCCGGCGGTCAGCAACAGCGTGTAGCGATTGCCCGAGCGTTGGCGATGGAACCGGAAGTGATTCTGTTCGATGAACCGACCTCGGCGCTGGACCCGGAACTGGTGGGTGAAGTGTTGGCAACCATCCGCGGCCTGGCCGAGGAGAAACGCACCATGGTGATCGTTACCCACGAAATGGGCTTTGCCCGGGACGTGGCCAACCGTGTAGTGTTTTTTGACAAGGGTGTGATCGTCGAACAAGGCGAAGCCAAAGCACTGTTTGCCAACCCGAAAGAGGAACGGACGAAGCAGTTTCTCAGCAAGTTTCTTAATAACGCTTAGTGCTGCCCCACTCGAAAACTGTCAACTTCCATGGATGGAAGTGACATTAACTCCGTTTTATAAAATCGTATAGCAGCTTTCAACGACTCACATGATTCGCCCCCATCCTAAATAACTTCCCGCCATCCCATGCGGTACATATATATGTCCTGCAACAGATTCATATCGCCTAAAATCTATAAAACACCTCGCTGTCCACGCTCAAAGGGTTACTGCCTGGGAGGCATAAAACCCGCCAAATACCGGACTATGTTCGACAGAGCGATGCGGATTATTAACCACGCCGCGTAGGAGCTTTCTGAATCACGCAAGAACTAACCTTTAACCAACCAACGCTATTGACACTTATTCGAGCGCACTCTTATCTAGGCACCAACAGGCAACAACCATCACCCTCAATTATTGTTTAAGCGCGCAAATAACGAATCGTTTTGTTGCTTGGTAATTCACGCCTTTCGATCTTTCAGAAATGGACTTCGCGGCAAAGCTTCAAGGAGAGAAACCCATGACAAGCACTTCGAACAAACCTGAACTTGCAGCCCCGACCCTGGCGCGAAGCCACAAGGCCGGTATCAACATTACCTCGGCCGCGCACCTTATGATCGAGGTGCCACCCTACCCCGGCATGGACGAAGGCGATCTGATCGAGCTGTTTTGGGACAACTGCTATGTCGCCTCCAGCGTGTTGGGGTCCGACCATGACAGCCAAGCCGTGAGCCTGCGGGTGCCGGAAAGCTTCATTGCCAATGGTTCTGCCCGCGTCCATTACAAGGTCATGCAGGTCGGGCAAGGGCCAGCGGTATCACCGGCGGCGCGCGTCCAGATCAAACTCGATTGTCCGGGCGGCCTGCTTCTTTGCGATGAGGAAAACCAGAGCCTGGCGCCCGTATCCATCCCCGAGACCATTCGCCGTCAGGGGGTCAATCCGAATCAGGTCAAGCGCGGTGTCCCGTTGACCATCGAACCGTACCTGAACATGGCCGCCGACGACGAGATCACCCTGCGCTGGGGCGATGTGCGCATGGACTTGCCAAAGCTCAAGGCTTGCGATGTAGGTCAGCCGATTCAGGTGTGGGTGCCCCCGGCGATCATTGTCGAAGCCGGCGAAGACCTTCGACTGGAAGTGACCTACTGCATCCTCGACCGCGTGGGTAACAACTCGCGCTGGGCACCGGCACGCACGCTGAAGATCGGCTGTGCCAATCCCTACCTGAAAGTGCCGCCAAAAGAAGCGCTCATGGCCGCTGAATCCCGGAAGAAGTGAAGACCCTGTAGCAACACTCCTGTTGTGTCATGAGTTTTTTTGTGGCGAGGGAGCTTGCTCCCGCTGGGGTGCGAAGCGCCCCTGAAACCGACAAACGCGTTCTTTCAGATTGAACCCCGTTAACGATTTTTGCGACTGCTGCGCAGCCGAGCGGGAGCAAGCTCCCTCGCCACAGGGGCTCCGCCCACTTGGGCGAAGTCACCCTTCTATACATATTCCTAAAAGTTAGTTCATTAATTATTTATACACGTTTAGGGTATATAAACCGGACCACCGGACATTCGTGTTTTTCGTTCGCCGCAACCCATGCGGCGCTTTCATGAGATGTGAGGTAGGTATGGTCCGGAACACAATCACCCCAGTGCAAATCGCCAGGGCATTGCGTGCAGCCAAGGAGCGGCACTGATGTCCAGTCTGGCAGATGCAATCGTCCAGAGTGATCTGGACATCGCCCCATTGTTGTTGCCCGCGCAGGTCTTGCGCAACGACGCACAAGCCATCAAGGCAGCCCATGAGCTGGCGCAAGTCGCCCGCCTGCAAGCAGCCAAACGTGACCAGCAACGCAAGTTGCCGTGGTCGGAAATCGAGCAGTTCACCCGCAGCGGTCTGGGCAGTATTGCCATCCCGCGTGAGTACGGCGGCCCGCAGGTTTCATTCGTCACCCTGGCCTCGGTGTTCGCGATCATTTCCGCGGCCGACCCGGCACTGGGGCAGATCCCGCAGAACCAGTTCGGGATTCTCAACCTGATACTCGGCGCCGCCACCGAGTCGCAGAAAAAGCAGCTGTTCAAAAGTGTCCTCGAAGGCTGGCGAATCGGTAACGCGGGACCAGAACGCGGGACCAAAAATACCCTGGAGCTCAAGGCTCGGATCACCGCCGACGGTGATGGCTTCGTCATCAACGGGCAGAAGTTCTATTCCACCGGCGCGCTGTTCGCCCACTGGGTGGCCGTCAAGGCGCTGAACGACGACGGCAAGCAAGTGCTGGCCTTCGTACGTCGCGGCACCCCAGGCCTGCGCATCGTTGATGACTGGTCGGGTTTCGGCCAGCGCACCACCGCCAGCGGCACCATTTTGCTCAACAACGTGCGGGTCGACGCCGAGCTGGTGGTGGATAACTGGAAGATCAACGACAGCCCGAATACCCAAGGCGCCGTGTCGCAGCTGATTCAAGCAGCCATCGACGCCGGCATTGCCCGGGGCGCCATCGATGACGCCATAGAATTCGTGCAAAAACGCGCACGACCGTGGATCGACGCCAAGGTCGACCGGGCCAGCGACGACCTCTATGTGATCGCCGACATCGGCAAGCTGAAAATCGAACTGCACGCCGCCGAAGCACTGCTGCGCAAGGCAGGCCAAGTACTCGATCAGGTCAACGCCGCGCCGCTCACCGCCGAGTCCGCTGCACGCGCCTCGATTGCCGTGGCGGAAGCCAAAGTACTGACCACCGAGATCTCGCTGCTGGCCAGCGAAAAGCTCTTCGAACTGGCCGGCAGCCGCGCCACCCTCGCTGAATTCAATCTCGACCGCCACTGGCGCAACGCCCGGGTGCACACGCTGCACGACCCGGTGCGCTGGAAGTATCACGCGGTTGGCGCTTACCACCTCAATGGAACCTTGCCTGCGCGGCATTCCTGGATCTGACGACCAGAACCTTTTTGACCAGATCTCTGGAGAAACACATGACTCATTCTCACCATGTCGCGGTCATCACCAGCGATGAGCAAGCCCTGATCGTCGCCAGTGACCTGGCCGACGATTTCAAACGCGACAGCGCCCTGCGCGACCGCGAACGTCGTTTGCCATACCCGGAACTGGAAGTGTTTTCCCGTTCGGGTCTTTGGGGCATCAGCGTGCCAAAAGAATACGGCGGCGCTGGGGTTTCCAACGTCACCCTGGCCAAGGTCATCGCATTGATCGCCCAGGCCGACGGCTCCCTCGGGCAAATTCCCCAGAACCATTTCTATGCCCTCGAAGTGCTCCGTGTGAACGGCACCGACGAGCAGAAAAAACGCCTGTACGCCGAAGTGTTGGCCGGCCAGCGCTTCGGCAATGCACTCGCGGAACTGGGCACCAAAACCGCCCATGACCGCGTCACCAGCCTGACTCGCGATGGCAACGGCTACCGCATCAACGGCCGCAAGTTCTACGCCACCGGCGCGATTTACGCCCAGCGCATCCCCACGTCAGTGGTGGACGAAAACGGCGTGCAGCAGTTGGCCTTCGTCCCGCGCAACAGCAAAGGCCTGACGGTGATCGACGACTGGAGCGGTTTCGGCCAGCGCACCACCGGCAGCGGTTCGGTGGTGTTCGAGGGTGTCTACGTCGCCGCCGAGGATGTGATCCCGTTTCAAAGCGCGTTCGAACGCCCGACCACTGTCGGCCCGTTGGCGCAGATTCTCCATGCCGCCATCGACACTGGCATCGCCCGCGCCGCTTATGAAGATGCACTGCATTTTGTGCGCACCAGGACCCGGCCGTGGATCGACGCCACTCATGAAAAAGCCACCGAAGACCCGCTGACCATCAAGAGCTTCGGCCACTTGAGTATCCGTCTGCACGCCACCGAAGCCCTGCTGGAACGCTCCGGCGAATTCCTCGACCAGGCCCAGGCCAACACCAATGCCGAGACCGTCGCCGCCGCGTCGATTGCCATTGCCGAAGCCCGCGCCATCAGCACCGAAATTTCCCTCGCCGCCGGCAGCACACTGTTCGAACTGGCGGGTAGCCAGGCGACCCTGGCCGAACACGGCCTGGATCGCCACTGGCGCAATGCCCGGGTGCATACCCTGCACGACCCGGTGCGCTGGAAATATCACGCCATCGGCAATTACTACCTCAACGATGAACCCCCTCCATTGCGAGGGACCATTTGATGGCTGATGCCAAAAAGAAAATCCTGCTCAACGCGTTCAACATGAACTGCATCGGGCACATCAACCATGGCCTGTGGACGCATCCACGGGACAATTCCACCCAGTACAAAACCATCGAATACTGGACCGAACTGGCTCAGTTGCTGGAACGCGGACTGTTCGACGGTTTGTTCATCGCCGACATTGTCGGCGTGTACGACGTCTATCAAAACTCGGTGGACGTGCCACTCAAAGAGTCGATCCAGTTGCCGGTCAACGACCCGCTGTTGCTGGTCTCGGCCATGGCCGCCGTTACCAAAAACCTCGGCTTCGGCCTGACCGCCAACCTGACCTACGAACCGCCGTATCTGTTCGCCCGACGCCTGTCGACGCTTGATCATTTGAGCCGTGGGCGGGTCGGCTGGAACATCGTCACCGGCTACCTCGACAGCGCCGCCAAGGCCATGGGCCTGAGCGAACAGGTGGAACACGACCGCCGCTACGACCAGGCCGACGAATACCTGCAAGTGCTCTACAAACTCTGGGAAGGCAGCTGGGAAAACGGCGCGGTGCTCAACGACCGCGAGCAACGGATCTACGCCCAACCCGAAAAAGTGCACAAGATCGAGCACAAGGGCGAGTTCTATCAGGTCGAGGGCTATCACCTCTGCGAACCATCGCCGCAACGCACGCCGGTGCTGTTCCAGGCCGGCAGTTCCGATCGCGGTTTGCTGTTCGCCGGTCGGCATGCCGAGTGCGTGTTCATCAGCGGTCAGAACAAACCAGCGACCCGGGTTCAGGTGGACAAGGTGCGCGCCAGCGCCGTCGAGGCCGGGCGCAATCCCTGGGACATCAAGGTGTTCATGGGCTTGAACGTGATTGTCGGTGAGACAGAAGAGCTGGCTTGGGCCAAGCATGCCGAGTACCTGAGCTACGCCAGTGCCGAGGCCGGCGTGGCGCACTTTTCGGCGTCCACCGGGATCGACTTTTCCGAGTACGAACTCGACGAACCGATCCAGTACGTGAAAAGCAACGCCATCCAGTCCGCCACCAAGAACCTGCAAAACAACGATTGGACCCGCCGCAAATTGCTGGAACAACACGCCCTCGGTGGCCGCTACATCACCGTGGTCGGCTCGCCGCAGCAGGTGGCGGATGAGCTGGAATCGTGGATCGCCGAAACCGGCCTGGACGGCTTCAACCTGACACGGATCGTCACCCCGGAAAGTTATGTGGACTTCATTGAACTGGTGATTCCGGAGTTACAGCGCCGAGGGTCGTACAAGATTGCTTATGACAACGGCAGCCTGCGGGAAAAGCTGTTTCACGAAGGGGCGCATTTGCCTGAGCAACATACGGGCTCTGCATTCCGGCGCTGATCCCTGTGGCGAGGGAGCTTGCTCCCGCTCGACTGCGCAGCAGTCGCAAAAAATCTGCTGGCGAGTTTCAACTGGCTGACCTCATTGGATGGTTTTGGGGCCGCTTCGCAGCCCAGCGGGAGCAAGCTCCCTCGCCACAAAGGTGTGCAACAAATTTAATCATTGACTGGAAGAAATCTCATGACAAAAAAACTGTTCAACCACCCAGTCAAAGCACTGGCTCTGGCCCTCGGCCTCTTCAGTTCCGTCACCTTCGCCGCCGACGCACCGCTGAAAGTCGGCACCACCGCCGCCTTCGCCATTCCCCTGGAAGCCGCCGTAGAAGAAGCCAACAAACAAGGCCTGAAAGTCGAACTGGTGGAGTTCAGTGACTGGATCGCCCCCAACGTCAGCCTCGCCTCGGGCGACATCGACGTGAACTACTTCCAGCACATCCCGTTCCTGGAAAACGCCAAGGCCGCCGCCGGTTTTGACCTGGTGCCGTTCGCCCCGGGGATCATCAACAACGTCGGCCTCTATTCGAAGAAATACAAAAGCTTCGACGAGTTGCCCGAAGGCGCCAGCGTCGCCATCGCCAACGACCCGATCAACAGCGGTCGCGGCCTGCAACTGCTGGCCAAGGCCGGGTTGATTACCCTCAAACCGGGCGTCGGCTACAAGGCCACCGAAGAGGACATCATCGCCAACCCGAAAAAAATCAAAATCCTTCAGGTCGAGGCCGTGCAACTGGTGCGCGCCTACGACGACGCCGATCTGGTCCAGGGCTACCCGGCCTACATCCGTCTGTCGAAGACCTTCGATGCCAATTCCGCCCTGCTGTTCGATGGCCTCGATCACAAGGAATACGTGATCCAGTTCGTGATCCAGCCGAAAAGCAAAACCGATCCACGCCTGATCAAATTCGTCGACATCTACCAGCATTCGCCAGCCGTGCGTGCGGCGCTGGATAAAGCCCACGGCAAGCTCTATCAAGCCGGTTGGGAAAGCTGAACATGACGGCCGCGATCCAACGGCGACTGGAACTTCCGGAGCCACATAACGCCATACAAACCGAACTGCACCCAGACCTCAATCGAGCTCACGTGCGCTTCATCGGCCTGGGCAAAACCTACAACGGCCAGCAAGGTCCGGTGGCGGCCCTGCACGGCATCGACCTGGCGATCCAGCGCGGCGAAGTGTTCGGCATCATCGGTCGTAGCGGCGCCGGCAAGTCGTCGCTGATCCGTACCATCAACCGCCTCGAACAACCGAGCAGCGGGCGGGTGCTGATCGATCAGGTGGACATCGGCGAGTTCGATGAAGACCGCCTAGTGGCGCTGCGGCGGCGGATCGGCATGATCTTCCAGCACTTCAATCTGATGTCGGCCAAGACGGTTTGGCAGAACGTCGAATTGCCGCTGAAAGTTGCTGGTGTGCCCAAGGAAAAACGCGAGCAGAAGGTCCGTGATTTGCTGGAACTGGTCGGCCTGCAAGGCAAGCACAAGTCTTATCCGGCGCAGCTTTCCGGCGGGCAGAAACAACGCGTCGGCATCGCCCGCGCACTGGTCCATGATCCCGAGATTCTGCTGTGCGACGAGGCGACTTCGGCGCTGGATCCGGAAACCACGCAATCGATCCTCGGCCTGCTGCGTGAGATCAATCAACGGCTGGGTTTGACCATCGTGCTGATCACCCACGAGATGGCGGTGATCCGCGACATCTGTGATCGGGTCGTGGTGCTGGAGCACGGGCAAATCGTCGAGCAAGGGCCGGTCTGGGAAGTCTTTGGCAACCCGCAACATGAGGTCAGCAAAACCTTGCTCGCGCCGCTGCAACACGGCCTGCCGGAAGAACTGCAAAGCCGCTTGCGAGCGCAGCCGCCGTCTTCGGACGCCGCTGTGGTGCTGCGTTTGCAATTCACCGGCAGCACAAGCGAGGAGCCAGACCTGGCGGCGCTGTTCAGCGCCCTCGGTGGCCGCGTGCGCTTGCTGCAAGGGGGCGTGGAACGGATTCAGGGGCATGCCCTCGGGCAATTGCTGCTGGCGGTGACCGGATCGTCCCTCGGCACCGATGAGTTGCGTCAGCGCGCCGGCCACTGGGCGCAACAGGTGGAGGTGCTGGGTTATGTGGTTTGATCGCTTGCTTCAGGGGTTTATCGACACGTTTTTGATGGTGGGTGTGTCGTCGCTGATTGCACTGTTGGCGGGCATTCCGCTGGCGGTGATTCTGGTCACCAGCACCAAAGGCGGGATCTACGCAGCACCGGCGTTGAACCGCGCATTGGGTGCATTCGTGAACCTGTTCCGCTCGATTCCGTTTTTGATTTTGATGGTGGCGCTGATTCCGTTTACCCGGTTGATCGTCGGTACCACGTATGGCGTTTGGGCTGCCGTGGTGCCGCTGACCATCGCCGCTACGCCGTTCTTTGCGCGTATTGCCGAAGTCAGTTTGCGCGAGGTCGACCATGGGTTGATTGAAGCGGCGCAAGCGATGGGCTGCCGACGCTGGCATATCGTCTGGCATGTGCTGCTGCCCGAGGCGCTGCCGGGGATTGTCGGTGGTTTCACGATTACGTTGGTGACGATGATCAACTCGTCAGCCATGGCCGGAGCGATTGGTGCTGGTGGGTTGGGGGACATTGCTTATCGGTATGGGTATCAGCGCTTTGATAGCCAGATCATGTTGACGGTGATTGTGTTGCTGGTGGTATTGGTGGCGGTGATTCAGTTGGGTGGAGATCGGTTGGCTCGGGGGTTGAACAAGCGTTGAAGGCGGTGGAGGTCGCAGGCTTTTGTGGCGAGGGAGCTTGCTCCCGCTCGATTGCGCAGCAATCGCAAAACCTGCTTACCGGTTTTTTCTGACACACCTGATTGAATGGTTTGGGGTCTGCTTCGCAGCCCAGCGGGAGCAAGCTCCCTCGCCACAGAAAAGCTCACTCGCCAGAGGTATTGTCTCTAGCCTCTGGGGAACATTTCGCACAAGAAAATCAGAGTGCCAGCAGGCCCGATCCCTTTCATTTGCAGGACGTTTCCTAGATCATTCCGCTCGCTTGCGCCGACAGAATCTGGTGGCTAGTCTCGGTTCGTCACTGCTCATCAGTGATCGGGTTTAGTCGCCCGGATCTTTCCAGGCGCACAGCGCCACCTCATGTCAGGTGTTTTTCATTGCCTGAAAGTTATGGTGGCTGTGCGCAGGGCACCCTCGGGTGCGCCGGTATTGCCTGGAGACCGGTCGACTAACCTGCGTGCAGCCGCCACCCCTGTTCGTTTAGTCGCGATATCGGTTGGCTCCAATTAGCTCTAGGAGTTTTACCTATGGAAAGAAGCATTCCCGATCCACCTCCCGATACATCCTCCAACAAAGCCTTCACCGACGACCTGCTCAAGGACCGTTCCGCGCTTTACCGTGCGATCGATTTCCACCTCACCGGCAAGCAGCCGACGGCGCCCGATGAATTACGCTTCTACAACGTCAGCAAAGACGTGAGCTTCGAAGACGCCCAGCTCTATGTGGCTGATCTGCTGCGCTGCGCCTCGGTCACGGCGTATCAGTGCGGCGATCAACTCAAGGGGGCCGATCGGGCGTTGGTGTTCTCCGTCTGGCATTTGCTGGAGATTGCCAAGGCGATGGTTGATCGGTCCATTGAATGTCTGGGGATGAAACAGAGTTGAGTCTGGCTGAAGTCATTGGTTGTCAGTGATACCGCCATCGCGAGCAGGCTCGCTCCCACAGTTGATCTGCTGCGAACACACAACCTGTGTTCGACACGATCCATTGTGGGAGCGAGCCTGCTCGCGATGGGCTGCGCAGCAGCCCCCGGCGTCTTGGCGTATATTCGGCAAATCCTCCATTACCTGCGCAGCCAACCATGAAACAGACTCCCGACGACCTGGAGCAGATCACTTCCACCACCTTGGGCCATTACAACGCAGTGGCCGAGGACTTCCGTGAGGGTACTCGCGATCATGATGTCAGCCAGAACATCGATGCCCTGTTGCGGCATATTCAGGGTGAGGCTCCGTTCAGCATTCTCGACTTTGGCTGTGGCCCTGGCCGCGATCTGAAAACCTTCACCCGCCTGGGCCACAGCGCCGTCGGGCTCGACGGTTCGGAAAAGCTTGCACAGATGGCGCGGGAGGACAGTGGTTGCGAAGTCTGGCAGCAAGACTTTCTGAAGCTCGACCTGCCGGCCGAACGCTTCGACGGGATATTCGCCAATGCGGTGCTGTTTCACATCCCGAGTCAGGAGTTGCCTCGGGTGCTGAAGGAACTGCGCGGGGCGTTGAAACCGGGTGGTGTGTTGTTCAGTTCCAATCCGCGTGGCGAGAATCAGGAAGGCTGGAACGGGCCGCGTTATGGGGCTTATTACGATCTTCAGGTGTGGCAGCAAATGCTGACTGAAGCGGGGTTTGTGGAGCTTGAACATTACTACCGGCCGGCGGGGCTACCGCGGGAGCAGCAGCCTTGGTTGGCGAGTGTCTGGCGTCGAGCCAACTGATCGTTCCCACGCTCTGCGTGGGAACGATCATTAGGCAGACTCATTCTTCGGCTCGCGAACCTTGTACCAGGCCACGTACAGCGCCGGCAAAAACAGCAGTGTCAGCAACGTCGCGATGATGATCCCGCCAATCATCGCGTAGGCCATCGGCCCCCAGAACACTTCCCGGGCGATCGGGATCATCCCCAAACTCGCCGCCGCCGCCGTCAACAGAATCGGCCGGCGCCGGTGTTCCGTGGCCTGCACCACCGCGTCCCACGGTGTGTAGCCACTCTTCTCGAAAGAGTCGATCTGGGTCACCAGAATCACCGAGTTGCGGATGATGATGCCGATCAGCGCCAGAATCCCCAAGATGGCCACGAAGCCCATTGGCGTGCCGGTCGGAATCAGCGCCAGCACCACGCCGATCAACCCAAGCGGCGCGACGCTGGCCACCAGGAACAGCTTCTGCACGCTGTGCAACTGGATCATCAGGAAGGTCGCCATCAAAAACAGCATCAACGGCACAACTTTGGCAATCGGCCCTTGAGCCTTGCCGCTTTCCTCCACCGTACCGCCGGTGGCGACTTTGTAGCCCACCGGCAAACTGGCGGCGAACTTATCGATGTCTGGCTGTAGCTGTTGCACCAGGTCGGTCGGCTGAATCTCGTCGCGCACCGCCGCCTTGATGGTGATGGTCGGTTTGCGATCACGACGCCAGACCAGCGGCTGTTCGAGTTCATAACGCACCGTGGCAAACGCCAGCAGCGGAATCGACGTGCCGCTCGGAGTGACGATCTGCAAGTTCTCCAAGGTTTTCGGACTGCCGCGCTCGGCATCCTCGGCACGACCCACTACGTTGATCAGGTAGATATCATCATCGACCTGCGTGACCGGCAAGCCGACGACGATGCTGTTCATCAGGTTCGCCACATCCTCCGACGACAGCCCCAATTGCCGTGCCCGGTCTTGGGCGATGTCGATGCGCAAGACTTTGCCCGGCTCGTTCCAGTCGTAAATGATTTCGCCGATGTGCGAGTTCTTATCCAGCTCGGTCGCCAGGGCAATCGCATGTTTGCGCACCTGATCGATGTCTTTGCCGCTGACCCGGTACTGAATCGGCCGCCCCACCGGCGGGCCCATTTCCAGCGCCTGGACGTAACTGCCGACACCGACGAATTCTTCGCGCAGGCGCTTTTGCAAACGCTCGGTCAGGGCCGTGCGCGATTCCAGGCCTTTGCTGACGATCACCAGTTGCGCGTAGTACGGGTTCTGCAATTGCTGGTCGAGGGGCAGGTAGAAACGGATCGCCCCCTCACCGATGTAGGTGCTCCAGCGCACGATGTCCGGGTCATCCTTGAACGTCGCTTCGAGCTTGTCCACCACCTTGCGGGTTTCGGCGATCGAAGCGTTTTGCGGCAGGTTCAGATCGACGAGAATTTCCGGGCGGTCGGAGGACGGGAAGAACTGGTTCTGCACGAACTGCATGGAAAACACCGAGAGCACAAACAGCGCCACGGTGATGCCGATGGCCCACCAGCGATTGCGCATGGCCCAGAGCAGGCCGCCATTGAACGCCCGACCGATGCGCCCAGGCTCTGCGTCGTGAGGTTTCACATTGGCGCTCAGAATATGCACACCGAGTACCGGGGCGAACAGCACGGCGACGATCCACGACACCAGCATCGCCACTGCGATCACGGCGAACAGCGTGAAGGTGTACTCACCGGCCGAGCTTGCATTCAAGCCGATCGGCACAAAACCGGCGACGGTGACCAAGGTGCCGGTGAGCATCGGGAATGCGGTCGAGGTGTAGGCGAAGGTCGCCGCCTGCTCTTTGGTTTCGCCCATTTCCAGGCGTGTGACCATCATCTCCACGGTGATCATCGCATCGTCCACCAGCAGGCCGAGGGCGATGATCAGCGCTCCGAGGGAGATCCGCTGCATGGTGATGCCGCTGTATTCCATGAAGAGGAAGACCATCGCCAGCACCAATGGAATCGAACACGCCACCACCAGCCCGGCGCGCACGCCAAGACTGACGAAGCTGACGATCAGCACGATCACCACGGCTTCGAACAGCGCACTGGTGAAACCGCCGACGGCTTCTTCCACCACTACAGCCTGGTCGGAAACGGTGTGTACACCGACGCCCACCGGCAGGTCCGCCGTCAGCTCATCCATGCGCAGGTGCAGCGCCTTGCCGAAGTCCTGAATGTTGCCGCCCTTCTTCATGGCGATCGCCAGGCCAATGGCCGGCTGGCCGTTGAAGCGAAACTCCGGGGTGGCCGGATCGACGTAGCCACGGCT
Source organism: Pseudomonas sp. GM102 (assembly GCF_000282555.1). Taxonomy (NCBI): domain Bacteria; kingdom Pseudomonadati; phylum Pseudomonadota; class Gammaproteobacteria; order Pseudomonadales; family Pseudomonadaceae; genus Pseudomonas; species Pseudomonas sp. GM102. The sequence continues at coordinate 50,285 of NZ_AKJB01000072.1, forward strand.
GATGTTGGCAATGTCGGCCAGTCGATAGAAGCGATCGTTGAGCTTCAGGTTGACATTGGCCAGGTCTTTTTCAGAGGCAAACTGGCCCGAGGTCCGCACCGAAATCCGCTCCGGGCCGGCCTCGATCACCCCGGCCGGGGTCACGGCGTTCTGTGATTGCAGGCTTTGCACCACCTGACGCTGATCGATGCCGAGCGCGGCGAGTTTGCGAGTGGAGAAGTTCAGGTAAAGGACTTCATCCTGCTCGCCGACCATCTCGACCTTGCCCAACCCCGGGACTTCACGGATCTCGGCACGCACCTGCTCCACGTAATCGCGCAACTGGCGCATCGACAGGCCATCGGCGGTAAAGGCGTACACCGAACCGAACACGTCGCCGAACTCGTCGTTGAAACCCGGCCCTTGCAGGCCCTTCGGGAAATCACCGCGAATGTCGTTGATCTTCTTGCGCACCTGGTACCAGATTTGCGGGATGTCCTTGGCACTGGTGGTGTCGAGCAGGTTAACGAAGACCGTTGATTCGCCGGGGCGGGTGTAGCTTTTCACGTAGTCGAGCGAGTCGAGTTCTTCGAGTTTTTTCTCGATCCGGTCGGTGACCTGCTTGAGGGTCTGTTCCTGGGTCGCGCCGGGCCAGCGAGTCTGAATCACCATGGTTTTGATGGTGAACGAGGGGTCTTCTTCACGACCGAGGTTCAGGTACGAGAACACGCCCATCAGTAGCGCGACGAACATCAAATACCAGACAAACGACTGATGCTTGAGGGCCCACTCGGATAAGTTGAAACTCCCTTTCATTGCGGGCTGCCCTCGTCAATTTTCACTTTCTGCCCCGGTTTGAGGCTGTTCACGCCCGCGCTGACCACCCGCTCACCGGTTTTCACGCCGTTGGCCAGGACCACCGTGGCATCAGTCCGGCTGATCAGGCTGACCTCCCGTGGCGAAACGGTTTGCGTCTGTGGGTCAACGACCCAGATCCGCAGTTTTCCATCGACCTCCTGCAGCGCGCTCACCGGCAGTTCGAGGCGCGGCTTGATCGCGGAGCTGAGGGTCACGCTGATCGCCGTGCCGAGGCGAAAGCCCGGCGGCGTATCGGCCAGGCTCAGGCGGGCACGACGGGTGCGGGTCGCGCTTTGCGCCTGGGGTTCGATCTCGCGCACGATGGCGGTGCTGGTGATGCTCGGGTCCAGTTGTGAGGCGACCTGGAACACCACGTCGGCTGGCAACTGATCGACCAGGGTATCGGGCAGGTCGATCACCGCTTCCTTGATGTCCGGCTGCGCCAGGGTCACCACTTGCTGGCCGGCCGTGACCACTTGCCCGGCTTCGGCGTTCCACGCGGTGACGATGGCTTTGTGATCGGCGCGCAGCTCAACGTAGTTGAGTTGGTCCTGTGCCTGATCGACAGCAGCCCTGGCTTGATCGAGGGACGCCTGGGTGGTTTTCAGGTCGGTCTGGGCGATGTCCAGCTGCGCCTGTGCGCCAACCCCGCGATTGAACAGTTCCTGCTGACGCCGGGCGTTGGCCTGAGCGTTGATGAGCTGCGCCTGAACCCGCGCCAGATCCCCCTGGGCGGAGCGCAACTGGTTCTGCTGATCGGTGGGGTCGAGGGTCGCGAGCAACGCGCCCTTCTGGACTTCTGCGCCAACATCGACGTTACGGCTGGCGATACGCCCCGGCACCCGGAAACCGACGTTGCTTTCGTAACGGGCCTGGATGCTGCCGGCAAACCGGCCGAGGTTTTCTTGATTGAGCGCCTTCACTTCCACAGACAACACCGGCCGAACCGGTTCTGGCGGCGCTTCCTCCTTGGAGCAGGCGACCAGCAACAAACCGGCGGACAACAGCAACAGACGCTTCATGGCTGGGCTCCTGTCGCTGAGGGCTGGTAAGTGTTTTCGACAATCTCCACGCGCACACCCGGATGCAGTAACTGGCCACCCGCAGTGACGACTTTTTCGCCCCCGTTGAGGCCAGCGCTGACAATGACTTTGCCGGTCAGGTAACGGCCGACGGTGACGGTGTGCAATTGCGCCCTGCCCTCGGCGTCCACCAGCCACACGGCCGGGTCGCTGAGGTTCTTGGTCAGCGCCGCCCAAGGCAGCTCCACTGCGGTTTTGCCCACCGGTTTTGCGGTGGCGCTCACTACCGATCCGAGCTGCATGCCCTCGGGAAGACTGTCGAGACTGACTTTGACTTGCACCGTGCCGGTCTGCGCGGACACGGCTGGCGTGACTTCCCGAACGGTGCCCGTGGTCTTGATTTTCGGGTTGTCGAGCAGGCTGACCACAATCGATCTATCCGCCGGCGGCTCAGTCAGCAGTGATTCGTACACGTTGAACACCGCGTCACGCTCGCCGTCCCGGGCCAGGCTGAAAATCGGCACTGTGGCTTGTACCACTTGGCCGACTTCAGCCTGGCGCGCGGTAATCACCCCCGGCGCATCGGCAATCAACGCGGTGTAGCTCAGTTGATCACGGGCGTTGGCCAATTGCGCTTGAGCGGCGGTCAGCGCGCTCTGGCTGCTGCGCAAGGCGGCTTGGGCGGAGTCGTATTCGCTCTGGCTGGTGTAGCCCTTGGGCAGGAGTTTTTGTTGGCGAACGAAGGCGGCGGCGGTTTGTTTGACCCGCGCCTGTTCGGCAACGACCTGGGCCTGGGCAGAGTCGACGCTGGTTTGCAGGTCCTTGGGATCGAGCTTGGCCAGCACTTGTTTGGCCGAAACCCGGTCACCGACATCGACCATGCGCTGGATGATCTTGCCGCCCACGCGGAACGACAGTTCGGTTTGTACTCGCGCCTGGACGTCGCCGGTGAGTGTCACCGCGGCGGCGTAATCCGATGGTTTGACCTCTTGCACGAAGACTCGTGGGCGGTCCTTCTCGACGGGCTTTTTATCGCCACAGGCGGTCAGCAAGGCGATGAGACTCAGGCCAACCATTAATTTCAATCCGGGACCTGCCATGCAAACTCCTTTGCGTTGTACAAACCTGCCAGTGACGATACGACTGTGAGCTTAGAACAGCGTTCCACGTCTGCACGAGCGATCCTTATACTCCACTGATCGTTCCCATGCTCTGCGTGGGAACGCCGCCATGGACGCTCTGCGTCCACTGTGACGCGGAGCGTCACGGGATGCATTCCCACGCGGAGCGTGGGAACGATCAAACCATGCAGCAGGAAGCTTCCCATGCTCAAAACCCTAGCGGTGGCCAATTACCGCTCGATCAATAAATTGGTGATTCCGCTTGGCCGGTTGAACCTGATCACCGGTCCCAACGGCAGCGGCAAGTCCAACCTCTACCGCGCCTTGCGCCTGCTGGCGGAAACCGCTCAAGGTGGCGTGGTCAATGCGTTGGCACGCGAGGGTGGACTGGATTCGACGTTCTGGGCCGGGCCGGAAAACATCAGCCGGCGTATGCGTAACGGCGAAGTGCCGGTCGAGGCAAGCGTGCGCCAGTCACCCAAGCGTTTGCGTCTGGGCTTTGCCGGTGATGATTTCAGTTATGCGATCGCGCTGGGGCTACCCATGCCGCTGCCAGACCATGTGACGTACTTTTCCCTCGACCCGGAAATCAAAAAGGAATGCATCTGGTCCGGGCCGTTCTATCGCCCGGCCAGCCTGCTGGTGGATCGCGACGGCCCGATGATCCGCGCTCGGGTCGGTCGCGGCTGGGAAGTACTGGCGCAGCACACACCGAACTTCGACAGCCTGTTCGATCAGGTCGGTAGCTTGCGCACCTCGCCGGAAGTCTTGCAGCTGCGTGAGTTCATCCGCCGCTGGCGCTTCTACGACCACTTTCGCAGCGACGCCGACGCGCCAGTGCGCCAACCGCAACTGGGCACCCGCACGCCAGTGTTGCACCACGACGGTCGCGACCTCGCCGCAGCGTTACAGACCATCCGCGAAATCGGCGATCCCGACGCGTTGCAGGCAGCGATCAGCGATGCATTCCCCGGTGCAACGTTGAACATCGCGCCGCTGCAGGGTGGGCGGTTTGCGATCGAATTTTATCAGGAAGGATTGTTGCGGCCGTTGTCCGCCGCCGAGTTGTCGGACGGGACGTTGCGCTATTTGTTGCTGGTTGCGGCATTGCTGACTCCTCGGCCGCCGACGTTGATGGTGTTGAACGAGCCGGAAACCAGTCTGCATCCAGACCTGCTGCCGGCGTTGGCACGCTTGATTATTCGAGCGTCCGAGCAGTGTCAGGTGTGGGTGGTGTCTCATGCGCGGCGGTTGATCTCGGCGCTGCAGCAAGACCCGGAATGCAATTGCATTGTGCTGGAGAAGAATTTCGGCCAGACCGGGATGGTCGGGCAGCGGATGCTGGATGAGCCGGCGTGGTATTGGCCGGATTGAGACACACTGATCGTTCCCACGCTCTGCGTGGGAATGCAGCCAGTGACGCTCTGCGTCACAGCCGCAGGGACGCGGAGCGTCCCGAGAGGCATTCCCACGCAGAGCGTGGGAACGATCATCTGAAGCAAATCACCCCTGCCACTTTCCACCCTCGACAATCACGCTCTCAGGCTTGGTGTCATCGCTCAATTCTTTACGCACATACTGGTCGTACAGCTTGAGCTGAAACTTCTCCTCACCCAACTTCGCCAACTCCACATTCACCCAGTCGCGCAGTTCGATATTGCCCTTCTTCACTGCCGGTGCGATCGGTGCTTCAGCACCCAGTTTTTCCTCCAGCACGCGGTAACCGGGGTTCTGCTTGGCCCAGCTGAACAGCACCAGGTTGTCCTGCGCATAAGCGTCGCCGCGACCATTGGCCAGGGCTTGCAAAGACTCGGAGTTTTTCTCGAACTTCAGCAGTTTCCAGTCCGGATGATTCTTGGTCAGCCAGATATCCGCCGTGGTGCCCGTGGTCACGATGGTGGTGCGGGTCGCCAGGTCATCAAGGTTCTTCACCGAACTCGCCTGCGGCACCAGTGCCTGCACCGCGACCTTGAGGTTCGGGTTGGTGAAGTCCACCGCGTCCTTGCGCTCCGGGGTGACGGTCATGTTGGCCAGGATCAGGTCGACCTTGTCGCTTTGCAGGAACGGAATCCGGCTCGCCGGCTCCACCGCAACGAATTCGACCTTGTTCTCATCACCCAACAGATCCTTGGCGAATTGACGACCGATATCAGTATCGAACCCCACGTAGCGCCCGGCCTCATCGACAAAACCGAACGGCGGCTTGTCGGTGAAGACGCCGACGATCAGCTTATCCCGGGCTTTGATTTTTTCCAGGTACCCGGCCGGTGCGGTGCTGACGCTTGCGGCTTTCGGCTTTGTCGGTTCTTCGGTTTTGTTGCAGCCGGCCAGCAGCGCCAGGCCGAACAGCGGGAGCAGCAGCAGAGAAGACTTGGCAGTTTTCATGACAGTTCCAGTTCCTTTGTTTGAGTCGTTTTGGGTAGTGCGGCGACGTAGGAGAACTTCTCCAGGAACTGCTGCGCTCGTGCGGTTTGCGGGTTCGTAAAGAAAATCTCGGGGGGGTGTTGTTCAAGGATGCGCCCGGCGTCCATGAACACGATGCGGTCGGCCACCGCACGGGCGAAGGCCATTTCGTGGGTGACGATCAGCAGGGTCATGCCCTCGCGGGCCAGGCCCTGAATCACTTCGAGCACTTCCTTGACCATTTCCGGATCGAGGGCCGCGGTGACTTCGTCGAAGAGCATAACCTTGGGGTTCATGCACAGCGAACGGACGATGGCGATGCGTTGCTGCTGGCCGCCGGAGAGCTGGCGCGGGAAGGCGTCACGCTTGTCCAAAAGGCCCACGCGTTCCAGCAAGGCCTCGGCCTGCGCGCGGGCTTCACGGCGTTCACGCTTCTGTACCTTGAGCGGGCCGAGCAACAGATTGTCGAGCACGCTCATGTGCGGGAACAGGTGATAGCTCTGGAAGACCATGCCGATCTGCTGACGCACTTCGCGCCAGTCGGTGCCCTTGTCCAACAACTCGCGTCCGGCAAAATTCAAGCTGCCGCTGTGAGCGACTTCCAGGCCGTTGAGGCAGCGCAGCAAGGTGCTTTTGCCACAGCCGCTGGGGCCGAGGATGACGATCACCTCGCCCGGTTTCACTTGCAGGTCGATGCCGTCGAGCACCTGCTGCTCGCCGAAAAACTTGTTGAAACCCTTGAACTCGATCAATGCACTCATGCTTGCGTCCAGCGCCGCTCCAGCACGCGCGAGGCGGCCGACAGCGGGTAGCAGATGAAAAAGAAAAACAGAAACAGCGCACCGTAGATCAGCACCGATTCGTAGGTACGTTCGATGATCTGCTGACCGACCTTGATCACATCCACCACGCCGATCAGCACCGCCAGGGAACTGGTCTTGATAATGCGCGTGTAGACGTTGATGGTCGGCGGCGTCATGCGTTTCAGCGCCTGAGGCAGCAGCACGTAACCGTAGAGTTGCGGGCCATCCAGACCGATCGACAGCCCCGCCTCACGCTGACCACGCGGCAACGAATGCAAGGCGCCGCGCACCACTTCACCGACTTCGCTGGCGCCCCATAGCGACAACACCAGAACCGCGCACCAGAAGCTCGGAATGCTCAGCCCAAAAAAGATCGGCAAGCCGAAAAACAGCAAATACAGCCAGACCAACACCGGGATTGCCCGGAACAGCTCCAGATAGACCCGCAGAATCGCGTTCAGCCATTTCGAATTCAGCGTGCGCAACACGCCGTAGAGCACGCCGCCCATTGTGCTGATGACGATGCTCAAAAAAGAGATCGACAGGGTTTGCGCAGCACCTTTACCCAGTTGCGGCAACGACACCCAGAGCAACTCAAGACCCGAACTGGCCATGCTGGAGCCTCCTTTCCAGACGGCTGAGCAGCAGCGACAACGGCAAAAACAGCAGCACGCAAATCAGCGTCAGCACGGCGAGCATTTCGTAGGTTTTGTAGTAGAGCGCGATGTAGCTTTTGGTGGTGTAGAGAATCTCCGGCACCGCCACCGCCGAGACCACGGTGGTTTCCTTGAGCAGGAAAATGAAATTGGCAAACAGCGACGGCAAGCTGAGGATGCCGGCTTGCGGCAGGATCACGTAGCGCAGCAATTGACCGTGGGACAAGCCGATGGAGCGGCCGGACTCAAGTTGCGCCTGGGGCACCGCATCCGCGCCGGCACGCAGGACTTCGGTGAGGTAGGCGCCGCCAAGGAAAGTCATGGTGATGATTGCCGCCGCGAAGCCCGAGACTTTGATGCCCAGCGCCGGTAAGGCGAAGTAGACGAAGAACAACTGAATCAGCAGTGGCGTGTTTCGCGCCAGTTCCACATACAGCCCGACCAGGCGTTGCAGGTAGGGTGTGCGAAACACCAGAATCGTCGCGTTGATCAGCGCCACCAGCAACGAAGTGCCGATGGCGATAAAGCCGACCTGCAGCGTCACGCCCACGGCTTTGAGAAACGCCGGCAGGGTGCTGAGGATAAACGCGTAATCGAAAGTCATTGAACATCCTGTACGCCGCTCGGTAAGCGACGATGGCGCAGTCCATGGGCAGTGGATAACCACCCGGCAGGCACCGACTTTAAAGGTATAAAAAGTAGAATTTAAATACCGTTAAAGCATATTGATATCACGCAAAAGACTATCCTGCGGATTTGCCGAGACTGGGGAAGACGACTATTTTTCTTTCAGCTGTAGGACGGATCTTTTTTTCAAAAAGCCCCTCCAAGGACGTACAGCTTTTGGCCAGACTCCCCCCGGCCGAACCATCACAAGGAAGAGAAGAATGGCTGACGTAAAAGTGCCGCAGCGGCTGGACCCGCAAGACATCGTGAAATTGCTGGTGGCGTTGCGCAAGGCGCTGAAGACCAGAGTGGCCTAGACCGAGAGCAGATTCCTTGTGGCGAGGGAGCTTGCTCCCGCTGGAGGCCGAAGGACTCCCAAACCCATCCACCGCGATGTATCAGATATAAAGCGTTGGCTGGGTTTACGACTGCTTCGCAGCCGAGCGGGAGCAAGCTCCCTCGCCACAGATAGTGCGAATACGCAAAAACGCCGACGCTATCGAAAGCCGTCGGCGTTAAAACCTTGAAGGGGTTTGATACTGCGTTAGATCAGAACGCCGGCAGTACCGCGCCGCTGTACTTCTGGGCGATGAATGCTTTCACTTCAGGACTGGTCAACGCCTTGGCCAGTTTCTGGATGGCAACGCTGTCCTTGTTGTCCGGACGAGCCACCAGGAAGTTCACGTAAGGCGAATCGGCACCTTCGATCACCAGTGCATCTTTAGCCGGGTTCAGACCCGCGTCCAGCGCGTAGTTGGTGTTGATCATGTCCAGGTCGACCTGATCCAGAACACGCGGCAGCATGGCCGATTCCAGTTCCTTGAACTTGAAGTTGTGCGGGTTCTTGGCGATGTCTTTCGGTGTGGCCACGGCGTTCTTCGGGTCTTTCAACTCGATCAGGCCAGCCTTCTGCAGCAGGATCAGGGCACGGCCACTGTTGCTGCCTTCGTTCGGGATGGCGATGGTTGCACCGTCTTTCAGCTCAGACAGGCTTTTGACTTTCTTCGAGTAGCCGCCGAAGGGTTCGACATGCACGCCGATCACGGTCACCAGGTTAGTGCCTTTGCCTTCGTTGAAGTTTTTCAGGTACGGCAGGGTCTGGAAGTAGTTGGCGTCCAGACGCTTCTGGTCGACCTGCACGTTCGGCTGAACGTAGTCGGTGAAGACTTTGATTTCCAGGTCCACGCCTTCTTTGGCGAGGGTTGGCTTGATCAATTCAAGAATCTCGGCATGTGGAATCGGCGTCGCCGCAACCACCAGTTTCTCGCCAGCCTGGGCCAGGCCCGCGGTCAGGGCAGCCGCCAATGCGGTGAACAACAGAACCTTTTTCATGCAGTGTCCTTATCGAAATTCGCGGCCATCATCGACGACGGCTGATTAGTACGAGTGCCAGTGATGTGCTATCGCTGGCGTGACGCGGACAATACCGGGATTTTTTATTCCCGAATAATATCTTTTATTCACTTTCATATTCCATTTTGTTCATACAGATCTAACTCGCGCAAAACCCTGTAGGAGCGAGGCTTGCCCGCGAAGGCGTCCTCCCGGACAGACCGAGTCGTCTGCTTCGCGAGCAAGCTTCGCTCCTACAAAAAGCCCGGAACATGAACCTCTGGAGCGAGGCTTGCCCGCGA
>NZ_AKJB01000073.1:0-54301 GCF_000282555.1 Pseudomonas sp. GM102
TGGGGGGGGGAGCCTGTGTGGCGAGGGGGTTTGTCGGAACGCCGCATCGCCCCGTTCGGCTGCGTAGCAGTCGTAAAACCATCGCATGCGGCTTACTTGATACACCGCGATTGCAGGTTTTGGGGCCGCTTCGCGACCCAACGGGGGCAAGCCCCCTCGCCACACAGGCTCGCTCCCACAGGTTTGAGTTGCGCTAGACATCAATCAGCACCTTCAAGAGGCTTGCGCGCAACCACATTGACCAGGGTTTCTTCCCGTTGGCCAAAGGGTTTTGGCTGGCGCAGGCCGAAGCGTTCGAGCAGGCCGAAATCCTTGGCGCGACTCCACCACAAGTAAGGGTAAGACACGTTCTGCGGGCCGAATTCAAAACCCTGTCGACGAATCATGTCCAGGTAGCCGGCAGCGCTCTTTTGCACATGCATCGGGTGGCGGAACAGCCAGCGAATCACCCACGTATCAATGTAAGCCTCGGTGGACTCGGCGAACAGCAAATAGCCGCCCGGCTTGAGCACTCGATAGAACTCGGCCAGGGCCCGCTCCTGCTCGACAAGGTGATGGAAGGTCTGGTGACAGAACAGCAGATCGACGCTGGCGTCCGGCACGTTGATGCTGGCGCAGTCGCTGCCGATCAGTTCTACATCCATGCCCTGACGAGTCGCTTCTTCACCGCTCAGGTTCAGGCTGTGAAGATCGGCATCCAGCCCGATCAGGCGTTGAGGCGCGAAGGTCTGGCGCAGGTACTGGAACGACTTGCCCTGGCCGCAACCGGCATCCAGCAATACCGGGTTGGCGGGCAATGGCGCGCTGAACAGGTCGCGCAAATCATTGATCGCCACGCGCAATACATGGTGCTGCCAGGTGTGACTGCGCAGGAACCAGAAACCGAAACGGGTTTCTTCGACGTAGTTGTCGCTCAAGTAACTCATGTCGGATCCTGTGCGCAAAGGTCCGAGATCATCCGCAGTCGACGTTTGGGTTCGCTGACGAACGGGTTGCGTTCATCCCAGGCGTAACCCGCGAGGATCGAGCTGATCATGCGGCGGATATCCGCTGTGCCGCCCTGATAGAAAATCACATCCTGAAAGGTCCCCGCGTACCAGCCTTCGACGTAGCAACGGAAGGTGTCGACGCCGCGCTTGAGCGGTTCGGCGAATTCGGTCTGCCAGTTGACGCTTTCACCTTGCAGTTGGCGGTGCAGCACCCCGGCGGCCATGCTCGCCGAACGCATGGCGATGGTCACGCCGGAAGAGAACACCGGGTCGAGAAATTCCGCCGCATTGCCCAGCAGGGCGAAACCTGGGCCATGCAGAGTTTTGACGTTGGCCGAATAGCCGCCGATGGTCCGTGCGGGCGTATCCCACACGGCGTTGTTCAGTACACCGGCCAGGCTTGGGGTTTCGGCGATGAAGCCGCGCAAGCAGTCGTCCAGATTCTCGGTGCGGCCTTCGAAGTGCTCGGCGGCTGCCACCACGCCCACCGAGCAACGGCCGTTGCTGAACGGAATGGTCCAGAACCAGATGTCGCGCTGGGTCGGATGGGTGGTGATGAGGATTTTCTCCCGGTCGAAAGCCGGGCTGTCGATGCAATCTTCGACATGGGTGAACACGGCCTGGCGCACCGGGAAGTTCGACGGTGCTTCAAGGTCCAGCAAGCGCGGCAGCACGCGACCGTAACCGCTGGCATCAAGCACGAAGTCGGCTTCGACGCGGTACTGGCTACCGTCTTCGCGAAGTACGTCGAGCTGCGGTTTAGGCAGGCTGAAATCGGCGCTGACGATGGCTTCGCCGTAACGGACATCGACGCCTTGCAGCTCAGCCTGATCGGCCAGCAGCTTGTCGAAATCGGCGCGCTGGACCTGGAACGTCGTTGGCTTGCCGTTGCTGAACGTATCGCCGAAATCGAAGGCGCTGTACTGATCGCCCCAAGCGAACGCTGCGCCGTTTTTGCGCTGGAAACCGGCCGCATTGACCGCCTCGAGCATGCCGGCTTCTTCGACGAAATCCAGGCAGTGGGACAGCAGGCTTTCACCGATGGAAAACCGTGGGAAATGCTGGCGCTCGATCATCAGCACATCATGGCCTTGACGCTTGAGCAGCGCGGCGGCGATGGCGCCCGAGGGGCCAGCGCCGATCACCAGTACCTGACGACGTTCCATTTCAACTGTTGGCACGGGTGCTCCTTGCCGGGGCGGCGATGTTCAAAGGGATTCGGTGCATGCCGGCGAGTGCCGGCAGCAGGGTTGCGATCAGGCCCATCAACATCAGCGCGAAGTACAGCGCCGGGCTGATGAGCTGTTGTTGCAGCAGCAGGTTGAGAAAGACGATCTCGCTCAAGCCGCGAATATTCAGTAAAAGGCTTTCCCGCCAGCGGCTGGCACCTTCAAACGAGGCGCCAGCCCAGCCGAGGCCCAGCCAGTTGCCCAACAGTTTGCTGGCGATCGGCAACAGCAGGAGCGCGGCCAGTTGCACCCAGCCGAGGCTGGCCATCGCGCTATGCACGTTGATCTGCACGATACCGAACGTGAGGATCAGCGGGATGGCGATCCAGGTCTGCAAACGGCTCATCCACGCCGCCGACAATGGCAGCACCAATGGCACCTTGAGTGCGGCCATGCACAGCAGATAGCCGATACCGAAAATCAGCGCATTGAGTTTGAAGTGTTCGGCGACCACCAGCAGCGCGAAGAAGCAGCCGCTGTGCAGCAACGGTTGGCGCAATCCGAGCAGGCGCAGCAACAACGGCAGACAGGCGCCGGCCAGCGGCAGCAAGAGGCTACTCAGGTGCAGGCTGCCCTGGGCGAACGCGAACAGGGTCCAGCAGGTCAGGTCGATCAGGATCGCGGTTTGCACCAGACGCCGGGTGGCGGCGGGCGGGTAGTTGATGTGTCGCAGGTACAGATACAACACCGGAATCGCGGTGATGGCGAACAGCAGACCGACCGCCAGCGAGCTGATCCACGGCTGCGGCGGCAACAGCCAGACCGCCGTCGCCAGCCCGCAGGCAAACGGAATACAGAAACTCGGCAGGGCGATTTTCAGGCTCTGGCGTTCCAGTCGCAGGTCGATCACGTCGCTGAGAATGTGCCCCAGCAGCAAGGCAAAGCTCAGGCTGTAGAGGTTCTTCAGCCAGCCCGGCGAGATCAGGTCGGCACCGCTCAGTTGCCAGCCCGGTTCGATCCAGAAGTACATCAGCAGCGGCAGGCCGAAGGTCGCCAGCAGCAACTGGCTGACGATCGGAATCAGACCGAAATGACGACCGATACGAGTGGCCATGGCGAACAACACCAGGGCCATCATCCAGAACACTGCGACCATCATGCTGCCGGCTCTGTAACTGGGGCGGCATGGACTTGGCGTCCGGCCCACGGCGCCAAGATGAAACTGAACGCCAGGCCGAGGCTCACCGACAGGCCGAAGTTGCTCACCGCCGGTGTGCTGGACACCGCCAACAGGCCAAACGACAGCCAAGTGGTCACCGCTGCCAGCAAGGTGCCCAGCAGACTCGCCGCGGCACCGCCGATCTGTTCGCGCATGAGGATCGCGTAATCGACGCTGATGGCCGTCACCAGCAGCAGACCGAACAGGCTGAACAATGTCAGCGGCTGACCGAGCCAACCGAGGCTTGCCAGACTGCACAGGGCCGCCAGCAACGGCAGGGAGACGATTCGCAACGCGCCACCGAAACCGAATGGCAGGATCAGCACCAGCACGATCAACACGCAGGAGGCGAGTTTCAATTCAGCGGCGCTGATTTGAGTGGCGGCGAAAACCTGGTTCAGTTCGCCGAGGCGATCCACCAGTTCCACACCCGGCAAGTCCAGCGCCTGAACCCGCAACAGCGTGGGATTGTTCAAGCCTTGCAGGCTGACCATCGCCGCCACGCCATCATCGGTCGGTCCCAGCCACAGCGTGCGATAGGGTTCTGCCAATGGGCCGGCCAGCGCTGCGTCGATGTCTTCGATGGGCAGCGCCTGCAACGTTGCCAGCTCGGCTTGCAACGCGGTGGCCGGCACGCCGAGGGCGAGCAACGGTTGCCAGAACTGCGGCAGCTTGCTCAGTGCTTCACGCACTTTGCGCTGTTCGCTCGGTTGGCTGACCAGTTGATTGAGCGACAGGTAGCCCTGAAGTTTTTCCAGATTGACCAGTTGATCCAGGCGCTCGCTCAGTGCCGTCAGGCGTTCGAGCAACGCCTGCTGATTGGCCGCGCGCACCAGGAAAAACTGGCTGGTAGGTTGATAGCCGGTGATGCGTGCGATGGTCTGGGCTTCGTCAGTCAGTTGCTGCGGTGTGCCGACCCATTGGCGAATGTCGTTTTTGCTCTGCAACTGCAACAGACCGCCGACACAGAAGGCGATCAGCAATGCCAGCAGGACTGGCGTGCGCAAGTATTTGAGCAACGTTTCACGCAGCTCCAGCAACTTCTCGGCGATGCGCATCGGCCACTGCGCCGGGCGCAGAACCACGCCCTTGAGCAGCGCCGGCAGCAGGCACACTGCCGACAGGTAGGCGCCAAGCAGGCCGGCGGCGGAGAACACGGCAATTTGGGTCAGGGCCGGGAACGGTGTCCAGGCCAGGGCCAGGTAGCCGATGCAACTGGTGATCAGGCTCAGGGTCAGCCCCGGCAGGGTCAGGCGTAACGCCGGCCAGCTGTGCCAGGGTTTCAGGCTCCAGCTTTTTGAGAGGTAATGCAGCGGGTAATCCACCGCCACACCGATCAGGCTTGAGCCCAGCACCAGCGTCATCACATGCATGTGGCCGAACAGCGCCACGCAGGCCACCGCACCGAACAGCATGCCCACCAGCACCGGGACGAACGCCAGCAATACCCGCCAGCGCCGGAAGGCCAGCAACAGCAGCAACAGAATCCCGACCGTGGCGCCGCCGCCGACCCAGGTCATTTCCCGCGCGGCTTGCCGTTGACCGCTGGCGGCATACAGCAAGCCACTGGCGGCGAGCAGTTGCACATCCGACCGGGCGGCTTCTTCGCGACTGTGTTGCAGCAGGTCAGCCACTTGCAGCGGCAGGTTCATGTCGAACGCGTTGCCGGCGGTTCGCGCCCGCAGCATCACCCAACTCTTGCCATCGGCATCGGCAACCAGCGTACCGCTGCCGATGTCCAGTTGCACCGAGCCGTGTTGTGGCTGGCTGTTCTGGATGCGCCCGGTCAGGCCGAGCCAGTCGTCCTGGCTCGGTACCAGGCTGAAGCCGGTGAACGGGTCGAACAGGGCTTGTACCCGTTGCTGAATAAAGGCGTCGGGGTGCTCGATGAGTTGCTGCCGGTCGGCCACGGACAACATCGCCAGGCGGCCTTGCAGCAATTGTGCGCGCAGCGCCGGCAAGTCGGCCTGCAGGTTCCACTGGACCTTTTCGAAGACGCCGCTGGCCTGCCACTGCTCGCCGAGTTTTTGTGCCATGGCGATGGCTTGCTGGCGGTCTTTATGGCCGACCAGCACCAGCATTTCCCGGTTCAGCGGTTCTTGCATGCGTTGTTCGGCGCGCAGTTCCAGCGCGTCCGGTGCCGTGCCTGGCACCAGTTCCATCAGATTGGCCGACAGCGGTGCACCGTCACGCCATTGCCAGCCGGCGAGCGCGAGCACCGCCAGCAGCAGGATCAGAAACAGCCGCGGCAGCATCCGTTCACTCGGCAAAGTCATGTTGCTCCGCATCGCTCAAGGGTTGTGCGCTGGTGCTGTCCTGCATGCGCAACAGGGTTCGGTCGCCCTGGGTTTCGAGCAGCTCGATGCTGTGCACCAGTTCGCCGCCGTCAATGTTGATCTGATTGAACACCTGCTTGAGCAGCATCGAGCGCGGGGTCAGGGTCAGCTTCCAGCGCTGTGCATCGCCGCTCAGCGAAAGCTCGAAATCCCGTTGCAGGCCGCTGCTGTCGCCTTGCAGCACCGCGAGGAACAAGCGGTTCTGTTCGGCGCCGGCACTCTTGTTCGGCAGCATTTGCCAACCGTTGGCATCACGCCGGGCAATGCCCTTGTCGCTGATGCGGTAGTCCTGTTGCAGCGGGGTTTTCAGCAGCCAAAGCAAACCATGGTTTTTTGCCAGAACGAACGTGCCCTTGCTGGTCAGCGGCTGCGGCAGGGCGCGCAGGTGTTTTTCCTGGATGAAGCTGCCATGGATCACATCGGGTTTGGCCAGTTGATCACTGAGTTGCTGCAGATCGAAGGCCTGCGCCAATGATGAGAGCCCGAGTAACGCTAAAGCGCCAAGGCATTTGAACAGCGAATTCATGGCAGCATCCTTTCAACCGCATCGGTGAACACCTTCGGTGACGCCAGCTGCATTTCGCGGCTGCTCATGTCGACGGCGACCTGCACGGAACAGGCGCGGGTCAGGCGTTCGCCGGTGGCCAGATCGCTGATCAGGTAATTGATCTTCAGGCGGTTTTCCCACTCCACCAGGCTGGCGCGCACATTCAGCTTCTGGCCGAACACCGCACCGCGCACATAGCGCAGTTGCAAGTCGATCACCGGCCACGCGTAACCCGACGCCACCATGGCGTCGTAGTTGTGGCCGATCCTGTCCAGCAGCGCACAGCGAGCGACTTCCAGGTATTTGACGTAATGGCCGTGCCAGACCACGTTCATGGTGTCGACGTCAAAGAACGGTACGAGGATTTCCGTGTCGGTGTGCAGCACTCCCTTGCTACGCATGCAACCTCCAGTGTTGTTCGGCGATGCGTTGCAGGCACAGGCGCAATTCGCCTTCCAGGGCACGGTCTTCGATGACCGGTGGGAAGTCCTTGGTCAACTCTTCGTGCATCGCGGCCAGGGCCGGTGGCAATGGCCGCGCGTCTTCAGCCTGGCCGCGCAGCCAGACGCCTTGGTTGGCGGCCAGCAGCGTGGCGGCGGCGACCTGTTCGGTCAGCTCCAGCACGCGGATGGCGTCGCGGGCGGCGATGGTGCCCATGCTGACTTTGTCCTGGTTGTGGCACTCGGTGGAGCGCGAGAAGACGCTGGCCGGCATGGTGTTTTTCAGGGCTTCGGCGGTCCAGGCGCTGGTGCCGATCTGCACTGCCTTGAAGCCGTGATTGAGCATCGCGCGGTCGGCGGTGGCGCCGGACAGATTGCTTGGCAAACCATGGTTGTAACGCTCGTCCACCAGCAGCGCGAGCTGGCGGTCGAGCAAGTCGGCGACATTCGCCACCAGGGTTTTCAGACTGTCCATGGCGAACGCGATATGGCCGCCGTAGAAGTGCCCGCCGTGCAGCACGCGTTCGGCTTCGGCGTCGATGATCGGGTTATCGTTGGCGCTGTTCAGTTCGATCTCGATGAACGAGCGCAGCCAGTTCAAGCTGTCGGCCAGCACCCCGAGCACGTGCGGCGCACAGCGCAGGGAATAGCGATCTTGCAGGCGATGCAGCGGCGCGGTCGGCGCATCGATCGCCAGATCCTTGCGCAACCATGCAGCGACTTGCATCTGCCCCGGATGGGGTTTGGCGGCGAACAGACGCTCGTCGAAGTGCTCCGGGTTGCCCTGCAACGCGACCACGTTCAGCGCGGTGATGCGCGTGGCCAGTTGCAACAGGTAATCGGCGCGGGCGTAAGCCAGGCAAGCAATGCCGGTCATCACGGCGGTGCCGTTCATCAGCGCCAGCGCTTCTTTGGGGCGTAATACCAGTGGCTCCCAGCCCAGTTCGCTGTGTACATCGGCGGCTTGTCGACGCTCACCGCGGAACATCACTTCGCGTTCGCCGGACAAGGTTGCGGCGACATAGGACAGCGGCGTCAGATCGCCGCTGGCGCCTACCGAACCTTCTTCTGGAATCAGCGGCAGGATGTCGTATTCGAGAAAGGCTTGCAGGCGCTCCAGCAGTTCCACGCGTACCCCGGAAACGCCTTGGCACAGCGACTGCAAACGCGCCGCCAGCACCGCACGGGTGGCTTGGGCGTCGAGCAGTTTGCCCAGGCCGCAACCGTGGAAGGTATACAGATGACGGGGCAGGGCTTCGACATGGTGCAGCGGCACCGCCACCACACAGGAATCGCCATAACCGGTGGTCACGCCATAGATCACGCCTTCCTTGTCCAACAGGGAATCAAGGAATTGCGGGCCCTTGGCGATGCGCTGGCGAAAATCGGGGTCGCCCTGCAACTGCGTCGGTACCTGACGGTTGGCCAGGGCCAGCACGTCTTCGATGCGCAAAGGGAGTTCGCCGAAGGTTACCGGCTCAAGCGTTGGCGTCGTCATCGGTCTTCCAGAAAGGGTAAAAGTTGAACCATTGTTGGGGCGCTTCGAGGCAATAGTGACCCAGGCGTTCGGCGTAGCGGGAGGCCCACTGATGAATGACCTGTTCGCGGTCGCTGCGTTTCCAAACGATGGCGTCGGCGAACGGTTCGAGGGTCAGCCGATAGTCGCCAGTGGGTTTCTTCAGGCACAGCATCAGGTTGATCGGGCATTTCAGCAGGCCGGCCAGCAACCATGGGCCCTGAGGGAACGCGGCTTGATGACCGAGGAAATCCACGCTCACGCTGCGTCCGCCATGCAGCGGCACGCGGTCGCCGGCAATCGCCAGCCATTCGCCGCGCTCCAGGCGTTCATGCAGTTGCAGCATGATCACCGGGTCCAGCTCGCTGACCTGAATCAGCCGCAGATTGGTCGCCCCGGCTTCGCCCAGCAGGCGGTTGAACTGTTCGGCGTGCTTGGTATGCACCAGCACGTTCATGGTGACTTTCTCACCGATCTCGGCCAGTGCCCGGCAGACCTCGAGATTGCCCAGGTGCGCGCCTACCAGCATTTGCCCGCGTGTACCGCGCAGTTTATTGCGCAGCAGCGCCGGGTCGATGATTTCGATCTGATCGATGCTCAGCTTGCCATTCCACACATCGAGTTTGTCGAGCATGGAGTCGGCGAAGGCCATGAACTGGCCGAACACCTGCCAATGGCTCGGGCGCAATTCGCTACGACCGCTCCAGTCAGCGAGCCGCTGCTGGTATTGCCAGGCGCTTTTGCGGGCGCTGCGCCCGAACAGGAAAAAGTACAGCACGATGCCGTACAGCAGCGGGCTCAGCAGTCGGCGACCCAAGACTTTTGCGCAAAGCGCAGTGAACTTCATCAACCAGAAGCTGCCGCGCTCCTGGCGGTCGGCCCAGTGCTGTTTGTCTGCGTTGTCGCTCATGCTCGCCACCGTCGCCAGAGGATCACCGGTGCGCGCAGCAACATGCCGAAGAACAGCCGGGTGTGCATGCTCGAAATCAGTACATTGTCGTGGAACAGGCGGAAATGCGAGACACCATCCAGAGGGTAATGAACCCTGGTTTTCAGCCACTGCATCGGCTGATTACGCCAGGCTAGGCGTACCAGGATGTCGGAGTCGAAGTCCATGCGCTTGCCAATCCTGGCCGAGTCGATCAGTGCCAGGGTCGGTGGCAATGGGTAGACGCGGAAGCCGCACATGGAGTCGCGAATCTGCAACGACAGGGTGTTGATCCAGACCATGACGTGCGTCAGGTAGCGGGCGTACAAACGACCTTTCGGCACACTGGTGTCGTATTGCGGATAACCGCAGATTACCGCCTCGGGATGGGCACGCGAATGCTCGATGAAGACCTTGACGTCTTGCAGGTCGTGCTGGCCGTCGGCGTCCACCTGCAAGGCGTGGCTGAAGCCCAGGCGCGAGGCTTCGCGCAAACCGGTCATCACCGCGCCGCCCTTGCCTTGATTGATGGTGAGCCTGATCAGGTAAACCCGGTCACGCTGGGCCAGTCGGTCAAGCACTTTGGCGCAGGCCGGGCTGCTGGCATCGTCCACCAGAATGCATGGCAGGCCACTGGCAAGCAGCGCATCGACCACGGCAGTGATTGCGGTTTCGTGGTTGTAGACAGGGATGATTGCGCAGGGGTTATGCATGATCAGAAACCTCCACAGAACCCTTGTTTTGAAGGCGCTTACTGTGGCGAGGGAGCTTGCTCCCGTTCGAGTGCGAAGCGCTCGCAATGAAGTCTGCGTTGGTTGATTTGGGGGCCGCTTCGCAGCCCAGCGGGAGCAAGCTCCCTCGCCACAGGTTATGCATCGCTTGACGCCTCCAGCAAAATCCGCCCACTGGAGCAGGTGGCGGTTTCATTGCGATAGGCGAAATACAATTTACTGCGCGCCGAGTCGAAGCGCAGGTGCAACTGGATTTCATCACCGGGGCGTACCAGTTGCTGAAATTTCAAGACTTCCATACCGGCGAATTTTGCCGGCAGGTCCATCAATTGCTGGCCCAGGTTCAACGCCCAATCCACCTGCACTACGCCGGGCAATACTGGCGCTCGGGGGAAGTGTCCGCTGAAATACGCCAGGTCTGGCGGGACGGCCAGTTGCAGGTTCCACTCGCCATCGGCTTCGAGCTGCTCCAGCACTTGCGGCGCCTTTGGGCGTGGCGCCAGCAGCAGGGCTTCAACTTCGGCCTGGGGCAGTTTTCCCTGTGCGTTCAGCGGCAGTTGCCGCAACAAGCGCCAGCGTCGTGGCAGGGCCAGCGTTTCACAATGCTGGCTCAGATGCTGACGCAAGACTTGAGTGAGGCTGCGTCGTCCCAGATTGCGCAGGGCATACAAACCTTGCTCGCTGAGCACCAGCACCGCACCCAATGAGGCGCGGTTTTCCTGAACCACACCGAGGCGCGCTTCGGCGACCCAGTCGTGAGCCGTCAACGCTTGTTCGAGCATCGGTAGCGAGATACGTTTTTCTTCCAGTTTGACGATTCGGTCCAGCCGTCCCAACAGCTCGAAACGGCCGTCGGCGGCGATGCGCGCAGCATCGGCGGTGTGCTCGATATAGCCGGCCGGCAAGTACGGTGAAGCGATAAGCAGGGCGCCATCGCTGTCCTGGCTCAGCGCAACATCAGCGAAGGGCTGCCAGAGATTCTGGCCCTGACGCCAAGCGATGCCGCCGGTTTCCGAACTGCCGAAGATTTCTGTCGGCCATTGCTGCAGGCGTTCATGCAGGCTTTGCGCCGCTTCGGCGGGCAGCGCGCCACCGGAGGAAAACACTCGGCGCACTGCGCTCAGCGCGGGCCAGTCGAGGTTGTCGCCCATGCGTTTGAGCAGCGCCGGGCTGGCGACCCAGGCGAAGGCCGGGTGTTCGCGACTGGCGCGTTGCAGGTCTTCCGGGAAGGCCAGTTGTTTACGCACGAACGAACGTCCGGCGCACAACGGCCACAGCACCCGAAACAGCAACCCGTAGATGTGCTGCGTGGCAACGCTGCCGATGATGCAGGCCGCGCCCAGATCTGCGCCCCACAGGTGCTCCAGCGCTTGGACTTCGTTGGCCAGTTGGCGCAGGGTTTTGTCGATGCGCTTGGGTTCACCACTGGAACCGGAGGTGCACAGGCTTAGCTGACAGCGATCCAGATCCAGCGGACTGGCCGGCAGCGGTGGATGCTGGTAATCGCTCAGGTGCGCATCCTCGGTGTGATCGGTCAGCCACAGATCGACCTCAGTCGACCAGCGCTGGCGAGTCTGCGCTTGTAGGTCGGCGGGCAGCAGCACGCTGACCCCGGCACGCCAGGCGCCGAGCAGGGCAATGGCCAGGTCGGCAGCGTCCTCAAGGTGCACGGCGATGCGCTGGACCCCCTGAGCTTGCAGGCCGGCAGCCAGGCTCAGGGCCTGTTCGCACAATTGCGCGTGGTTCAACGCCGGTTCCACCGTCACGGCACGGTCCGGCTGAGCCTTGAGCAACAGTTGCTCAAGTGTTATCCAATTCATGGGCGGCCTCTTACCCGTTGTCGTATCAGCCATTCAATGGCAAACATCAGGCCGATCAATCCATAGGAGATCAGGCCGGTGTACAACATCCACCAACTCAGCGGCGCCCAAAGGGTCAGGGCGGCGGCGCACAAGCCGTTACAGAGAAAAAACACGCTCCAGGCAATCGTCACCTGGCGGGTGTAGCGAATGGCCCTGGCCGGTAATTCCGGTTCTCGCAGACGGGCCAGGCGTTCAATCATCGGCGGGCCATATTTCAGGCTCAGGCCGAACAGCGCCAGCATGAACGCGCTGATCAGCACCGGGTACCAGCGCAGCAGCACCGGGCTGTCGAACAGCGCCAGCAACAGGCAGAACGCGATGGCGACCACGGCCATCCACAGGCTGCCAGGCCGCCGCTCGCCAGTCAGCGCCCGCGCCAGCCACAGGCTACCCAGCAGCAGACCGAACTGCCACGGGGCAAAATGCTCCATGCCGAAATACACCGCAAAGGGGTACAACAGGCCTGCCAGCAGCAGGCCGAGGCCGATCAATCGGCTCATGCGGCCGGTTGAACCAGGCGGTAGACCGCCTCGACCACGTCGCTGACGGTACGCACCGATTTGAATTCTTCGGCAGCGATTTTCTTGCCGGTCTGGCGTTTGATGTGATCGATCAGGTCGACCGCATCGATGCTGTCGATTTCCAGATCCTGATACAGGTTGGACCCCAGGCTGATGCGCTCGGGCTCCAGCTCGAAGAGTTCGACCAGAGCATCGCGCAGGGTATTGAAAATATCGTCACGAGTTTGCATGGTCCGGTCTCAAGCTGCCTGTTTTGCAGTGACGAACGCCGCAAGGCTCGCCACGTTGGTGAAGTGATTACGGGTGTCCTTGGCGTCGGCATCGATTTTGATGCCGTACTTTTTCTGGATCGCCAGGCCGAGTTCCAGGGCGTCTACCGAGTCCAGGCCCAAACCTTCGCCGAACAGCGTCTGATTGTCGCCGATGTCGTCGACGCTGATGTCTTCGAGGCCCAGTGCTTCGATGATCAGTTCTTTTATCTCACGGTGTAGATCGCTCATCTTCGGCGAGCTCCTTAATAAAGTAATGGTGCAAATAATCATTGAGCTTGCGCGAAGCCTGAGGCGCAGGCCCTTGCGTAGCGAAGGCCTGTGGGTCTATATCGGCCCCAACGCGAAAACTGAAGTGCACGCGGCGTTTGGGAATGCGATACCAGGGTTCGGCCTTGGTCAATGTGGTCGGACTGACCTTGATGATCACCGGGGTGAGGATTCTCGCACCGCGCAGGGCGATTGCCGCGCCACCCCGATGAAAGGCCGGCGGTTTACCGGGGTGGGTGCGGGTTCCCTCAGGAAAGATGATCAGGGTCTGACCGCTTTTCAGTGCGTCGGCAGCGGCGTCGAGCATGTCCATGCTGCCGTCGTTGCTGATGTAATCGGTGCGGCGTAGCGGACCGCGGGTGAACGGGTTTTCCCAGAGGCTTTTCTTGACCACGCAGTTGGCATGACCCACCAGGCCGATCAAAAACACCACATCGATGAGCGAGGGGTGATTGGCAACGATCATCTGGCCTGGTCGGCCGAGCTTTTCCGCCCCTTGAATGTCATAGGTCAGCACGCCAGTGCGAGCCATGAAACGAATGAAAAACCAGAAACACCGGCTGACTGTCTGTCGTGCCCGCTGACGATGGGCCTGGGCGTCTCCCGGCAGACAGCTCAATAGCGGGAACACTACCAGTCGCAGGCAAAGCCCGCCCAACCCGAACAGGGTGAAGCTTGCGGCAGTGGCCAGCAGACGCCAGTAATAGGCGTCGCGGTTTTTATCGGTTACGGGTTGCGTTGCCAGGTCCATACACGATTTTTCCAGGCATGTTGGCAGGTAGTCTGCTGGCCGAGCAGGGTGCGTAACAGATTCAGGGCATGGGGCCAGTGGGGTTTGGACAACGCTTGCGAGGTGCTGTTCAGCGACAGCTGCCACTGATTGCCGGGCGTAATCAGCAGGCCCACCGCATAAGGGAATGGCACGTCGTCGATCCAGGCGGAGTAGGCCGCGGGCGGTTGCTCTTCCGTCACTACCAGCAGCACCGCAGGCGCGCCTTCATCAAGCAACGCCGCCGCCTCTAGCATGCCGTGTTCAAGGCCATCGCCAGCCGCGGCGAGGGCAGTCATTTCGCTGGTTTCGCCGCGCATGATCGACCACAGGCCAATGACCGCGTTGTGCACCGACAGGCTGAACTGAGTGGGCGACAACGGTTGGTCAGTCGCCAGATCGCTGAGAATTTCGAAAGTGCGCGGGGTTTCGCCGTGGCGGGAAATAAAGACCAACGGTAGGTCCTGGTGACCATCCGCTAACGGCCAGCCAACGCTGAAGGCCATCCGCGCCAGACGGCTGAGTCGCCGACGCTGCATGGCAGGCAGAAACGACACATCGGGGGCGGCATCGCTACGCTCGAGCACGACCGGTTGTCGGCTCCAGGCCAGCCAATCATCCACGCTTTCAAGCCCAGGGGCCCACGCGCGCCATTGGGCGATGTTGAAGTTGATCACAGACATTCATCCCGCCCCTGCGGGCTTCCTTGACGCGGTGAGTCGCAAAAAAGTGCGGCCGACCTTACGTGGCGCTTAACGCCGAGTGGCGCGCATTATCCCGGTGCGGCGGGCGTGTAGCAAATGCTGGTTACATTTTGCGCAACGAAATGTACCGACTGGTTCGCGAAAAAAGCTGTCGTTTGGCCATTATCCACGTTGCAGCAGACATGTCTGTCGGCTCTATCGGTTGTCGATGGCCGAGTTGGCGGCTTTTTCTGCCGGATATTTACCAATGAGTTCGTAGTCCCGATGCCAGTGAGGTAGCTAAGCAGCGCCGTGGACTACTACACTCGGTCATTCTTTGATACACGGAGGTTTTGACATGCGGCGCGTGGTGTTCAATCAGAAAGGTGGCGTGGGTAAATCAAGTATCGCCTGCAATTTGGCGGCGGTCAGCGCCAGCGAAGGCTATCGCACGCTGTTGGTGGATCTCGATGCCCAGGCCAACTCCACTCAATACCTGACGGGACTCACCGGTGACGATATCCCGATGGGGATCGCTGACTTCTTCAAGCAGACTTTGTCCTCCGGGCCGTTTTCGAAGAAAAACCAGGTCGATATCTACGAAACTCCATTCGATAACCTTCACGTCGTTACCGCGACCGCCGAGCTGGCTGACTTGCAGCCCAAGCTTGAGGCCAAGCACAAGATCAACAAGCTGCGAAAATTGCTCGAGGAACTGGACGGCGATTACGACCGAATCTACCTCGATACTCCGCCAGCACTGAATTTTTATGCCGTCTCGGCCTTGATCGCCGCTGATCGTGTGCTGATTCCCTTCGATTGCGACAGTTTCTCGCGTCAGGCGCTGTATGGCTTGCTGGCGGAAATCGAAGAGTTGAAGGAAGACCACAACGAAGGGCTGGAGGTTGAAGGCATTGTCGTCAACCAGTTCCAGGCCCGTGCCAGTTTGCCCCAGCAGATCCTCGATGAATTGATCGCCGAAGGGCTACCGGTGTTGCCGGTGTACCTGGCCAGTTCGGTGCGCATGCGCGAATCCCACCAGGCCAACACGCCATTGATCCACCTCGACCCGCGGCACAAACTGACCCAGCAGTTCGTCGACCTGCACAACCTGCTGGAAAACACCTGAAAAGCAAAAGATCGCAGCCTTCGGCAGCTCCTACAGGATTGGTTAAACGCCGATTTCCATGTAGGAGCTGCCGAAGGCTGCGATCTTTTTCAGGCTGCTATCAGATCCCCTGACTGCGCAACCAGCTCATCAACTGCGGCAACGGGAAGGCCCCGCTCTGGCGAGCCACTTCCCGGCCGTTCTTGAACAGAATCAGACTCGGGATCGAGCGAATCCCCAACTGCGCCGACAGTTGCTGATTCGCCTCGCTGTCCAGCTTGGCCAGCCGACACTTGCCCACCAATTGCCCCGCCGCCTGTTCGAACACCGGCGCGAACGACTTGCACGGCCCGCACCAATCCGCCCACACATCCACCAGCAACGGCAGGTCGCCCTTGATCTGACTGGCGTAATCGCCTTGCTTCAATTCGAACGGCTTGTTGAGCAGCACTTCGGCCTTGCAGCGACCGCATTTTGGATGGTCGTTGAGACGCTCGGCGGGGATGCGGTTCAGGCCGTTGCATTGGGGGCAGGGGATGAGGAGTGGATCGGTCATGATTGGCTCTCAGTTGGGCAGTCTATGAAACTGATCTGGAGTTGAAGGTGCTCTTTATCAAGGAGATAGGTTTTAAACCATTATCTTCTTCGGTTGCGAAAGGGCTTATCTTCACTCACGACGAACAACTGATCTCCAGATGCTTGCCCCATTCCGGTGGACGCTCGGCGTAGCGCTCCATTCCAGGCTGCTCCTCGAACGGATTGCTCAGCACCGCGTGCAAGCGGCGAACCTCCGAGTAGTCACCGCTCTCTGCCGCATCGATGGCTTTTTGCGCCAGATAGTTGCGCAGGATGTACAGCGGATTGACCGCATGCATTCGTTTACGGCGCTGTTGCTGATCGCCGTTGCCTTCACGGGCAACCCGGGCAATGTAGAGCTCGCCCCACGCATCGAAACCCTTGAGGTCGACGAAGTCATCGCGCAAGCGGGCGATGGCCAGTTCGGGTGATTCGTTGCCGAGGCGGCGGAAGAACAGGCTGTAATCGACGCCGCTGTTCTGCATCAGTTGCAGCAGATGCTCCAGCAATTTCTGGTCGTCGTCTTCGGCAGTGGTGAGACCGAGGCGGCGGCGCATCAGGTCCAGGTAGTGGGCCTGGAACAGCGGCAGGTACAGGCCGAGGGTTTCGCGCAGGGCTTCGACGCTGATGAATGGCGTCAGGGCCTGGGCGAGGGCGCTGAGGTTCCACTGGCCGATCGGCACCTGGTTGCTGAAGGAGTAGCGGCCTTGGTCATCGGAGTGGTTGCAGATGAAGTGGGCGTCGAAGTCGTCGAGGAAGGCGAACGGGCCGAAGTCGAAGGTGATGCCCAGGATCGACATGTTGTCGGTGTTCATCACGCCGTGGCAGAACCCATAGGCCTGCCATTTGGCAATCAGCTCGGCATTGCGTTCGACGATTTCGCGGAACATCGCCAGGTACGGTTCCGGCTGTTCCAGGCAATGCGGGAAATGCATGGCCAGCACGTGCTCGCCGAGTTCTTTCTGTTGCTCGGGGCGCTTGGTGTAGTAGAAGAATTCGAAATGCCCGAAGCGCACATGGCTGGGGGCCAAACGCAGGACCATGGCCGCGCGCTCCTGTTTCTCACGCCAGACCGGCGTGTCGGAGCCGATCACGCACAGCGCGCGTGTGGTGGGAATGTTCAAGGCATGCAGGGCTTCGGAGGCGAGAAACTCGCGGATCGATGAGCGCAGCACCGCCCGGCCATCGCCCATGCGCGAGTAAGGCGTCTGACCGGCGCCCTTGAGGTGCAGGTCCCAATGCTCGCCGGCGTTGTTATAGATCTCGCCCAGTAACAGGCCACGACCGTCGCCCAACTGTGGGTTGTAAGAGCCGAACTGATGCCCGGAATAGACCATCGCTCGCGGCTCGGCCTCGGCCCAGAGCTTGTGGCCGCCGAACAGCTCGGCGAACACCGGCGTTTCGGCCTCGGCCGGGTCCAGGTCCAGCAGCGCCATGGCGGCGGGGCTGGCGACTACCAGTCGCGGAGCGGCGATGGGCTCGGGCAGCACATGGGTTGAGAACGCATCGCCCAGGCGGGCGAAGCGATTGTCGAAGGTCAGTTCGTCGAGGGCTTTCAACGGCCATCTCCAGCAGAATGTCCGAGCATTCTGCTAGGGATAGCGCGGTTAGTCGAGTTCGACAGGTGGCGGTTCGCGTCGCGGTTTGCTGTCGACCACCGGCACGATGGTCTTGGCTTCCGGCTCGATCGGCACCATCTTGTATTCCTGGCCGTGAAGGTTCTTGAGGTAGACCTCCATCTGCCGGAACGAGATGTTGATGTGCTGCTTCTTGAACTCGCGATTGATGAAGCGATTGACCTCATCGAGCACCGGGTTGCGGTCGCCGAGGTCACGTACATGCATACGCAACTCGTGGTCGAGGGTGCTTTCGCCGAAGTTCAGGAAGTACACGTGGGGTTCCGGATCCTTCAGCACGCGCGGGTTATCCCGGGCAGCCTTGAGCAGCAGCTCTTTCACCAGGTCCAGGTCCGAGCCATAGTCGACACCGAGCTTGAGGGTTACCCGGGTGATGGTGTCGGTCAGGGACCAGTTGATCAGTTGCCCGGTGATGAACGTCTTGTTCGGAACGATGATGTCCTTGCGGTCGAAGTCGGTGATGGTCGTGGCGCGGATGCGGATCTTGCTCACTGTGCCCGACAGGTTGCCAATGGTGATGGTGTCGCCGATCCGCACCGGGCGTTCGAACAGGATCATGATGCCGGAGATGAAGTTGGCGAAAATCTCCTGCATCCCGAAACCGAGACCGACCGATAGCGCCGCCACCAGCCATTGCAACTTGTCCCAACTCACGCCGAGCGTGGACAGGGTCGAGACGAAACCGACGCCAGCAATCACATAGGACAGCAGCGTGGTCGTGGCGTAGGAACTGCCTTGGGCCAGGTTCAGCTTCGACAGCACAAACACTTCCAGCAAGCCCGGCAGGTTGCGCGCCAGCGCAAAGGTGATGCCGATGATGATCAGCGCGCCGAGCATGTCACCGATGCTGATCGGCACCATGCTCATGTTGGCACCGGTGCCACTGGTGTATTCGTAAAGAGTGATGTTATCCAGGTACGAGAACACCGAAATCAGGTCCGACCAGACCCAATACAGCGCCGCGATGAACCCGC
Source organism: Pseudomonas sp. GM102 (assembly GCF_000282555.1). Taxonomy (NCBI): domain Bacteria; kingdom Pseudomonadati; phylum Pseudomonadota; class Gammaproteobacteria; order Pseudomonadales; family Pseudomonadaceae; genus Pseudomonas; species Pseudomonas sp. GM102. Next base: position 18,545 of record NZ_AKJB01000073.1, read on the forward strand.
CGAGCAGGGCCAGGCGAATCAGGCGCAGGGACTGCTCGTTGACCTTCTCGATGTCCAGGGTCGGCTCTTCGATCACCGCTTCGCCGTCGCCGGCCTCTTTCGCAGCCTGACGTTTGGCCAGTGCGCGTTGATAGGCCAGGCGCCGTGCCGCAACGCTGAGACCGCGCACGAAGGTCGCTTCGATCACCAGCCAGAACATCAGCAGGTAAAGCGTGTTGATCAACCGGTCGCTGAGTTTCAGCGCGGTGTAGTAGTAGCCAAAGCACACGGCGACGAACAACGCGATTGGCAGGGCTGTGAACAGAACCCCCACGGCCTTGCGGAACAGTGAAGCGTTCTGGTGAGTCGGGCTGCTGACCAGCAGGCGGCTGAGCAGCCAGGCCATCAAGGCGTAGCAAGTCAGCACCACCGGCATGCCGAGCACGTCATCGGCCAGTATCGCCGGTTGCAACTCGGCGACCGCCACCACCGCCACCAGGGCCATCACTACCAGGCCGAGCCGGCGAATCCAGCCTTGAAGGAATTCGACCTGAGGTTTTTCCCAGCGAAAATGCAATTCGGCGACGCCGCCCGGCGCGAGGATGCGGTAGGCGGTGTAGAACACCAGCCAGGCCTGGGCCATCTGCAGCAGCGCCGCGCCCATATTGGCGTTTTGCCCGCGGGCGTCGATCTGCAAAGCCAGGCCGCACAAGGCCAAACCCAGGGACACCGGCATCGCCAGCAGGATGTTGATCAGAATCGCCTGCGGTGTGTGCCACTGGCTGTCGCGCTTGAAATGGCCGATGTCCAGGTGAACTTTATTCAGGCGGGCATAGAGATTTTTGCGGCGCCACAGCAGCGCCCCGATCAGAAAGGCCAGCGGCAGGAACAGCAGTGGCCGCTGGGTCAGGCCATCGGTCAGCTCGCTCACGCTCGAGGCCCACGGCAGGGTGGTGACCTGACGTTCCAGGCGTTCCGGCACGGCGTATATCCACTCAAGATCCAGCGGCTTGTTGCTGGGAATCCAGAACATTTGCTCATCCAGCGTCGCCCTTAGACTTTGCGCGGTGCTGAGCAGTTGTTTCTGATTGAGTTGCAACGTGATGGATTCGTTGAGCACCGCGCTCAACTCGCGATTCAAGCGCTCCAGCAGGTCCGCGCGGGTCGTGGCCAATTCCAGCAGGCTCTTGCGCAGTTGCGGGGTGACTTGCTCTGGCTGTTGAGTCGCCAGCAAGTTGTCGACATAGGTTGTCGGGTTGCTGAGCAGTTCCCGCTGCTGACTGACTTCGAACTGATACAGGCGAATGTCGGCGATCTGATCCGCCAGATCGCGGTCGAGCTTGAGCCGCGGCAGGGCCTGTTTCTGTTTGTAGAGAATCTTGGAGAGCAGCAGGCTGCCCTTGAGTACGTTGATCTGTTCGTCCAGCGCCGAATCGCTCTGGGTCACGCTGTCCAGTTGCTGTTTGGTCTGCAGGTTCTGTTGGGTGACTTCGTTGAGACGGTCGGTGCTTTTAAGCAGGTAGTCGGAGAGCTTCAGGTTGGCCGCGCTTTCGGTGGCCAGCAGGCTGCTGCCACCGGCCTTCTGCGCTTCGATGGATTGCTGGGTCACCGTCTCTTGCGACTGGGCCAGGCGTTTCTGGTTGATCAGGGTTTGCAGCTCCTGGATCTCTTGATCCAGGCGATTGGATTTTTCCGTGAGCAGGTCATGCTGGCTGTTGCCCAAATCTTGCAGCTGACTGTTACCGGCCAGTTCCTGGCGACGCAACGGGATCAGTGCATTCAGCGCCGCGAGCTCGGCGTTGAGCTGGTCACGCTGTTCAGCGCTCAACGTCTTGCCGTTGTCTTTTCCGATTTTGAGGATGTTGTTGATTTGCTGAATGCGCGTCTGGCTGGCGGAAATTTCGGCCTGGGCACGCTCGGGACGGGTCTGGGCAGTGATCACCAGACTGTTGGCCTCGGCCAGTGCCTTTTGCAGATCGCTTTGCTGCGTCGAGCGTTCGGTCAATAACTGCTCAAGCTGCTGAATGGTTTCTTTGGAGTAGCGTTGCGCCACCGGCACCACATGGGTGACCTTCAGGCGAGCCAGTTCACGCTGGTTCTCGATGTTCTGCTTTGGCGCGCCAGCCAGCTGCTGCTTGAGATCAACCAGCTTCTGCTCGTAATCACGCTTGTTGGTCAGTTGCGTCAACGTGCCTTGCAAAATGCTTTGCAGGGCCTTCTGATCGGCTTCCGGCAGTTTGCGCTCGGCGATCTTGTCCAGGCTCGCCTGCACGGCTTCGCTGGAGGGCGGTTCGGCGGCTTGCAGCGTGCTGATGGAAAGACTCAAGCCCAGCAGGGCCATGATGAAAAAGGTGCGCAGAGTTGACATAAAGACCGATCGAAAACGAGACGAAGTGTGGAGTTTAGAGGAACAGGCCGGGGCCGGGGCGACTTCCTTCGGGGAATCTGACGCCCACTTTACCAATCTTGTTCCCTTCCATGACAGCGACGGTCCAGAGGGTGTTGTTCCATTCCACCTGGTCACCGACTACCGGCGCACCGCCTACTTTCTGGGCAATGAAGTGGCCCAACGACATGTTCGGATCGATGCCTTCGACTTTCAACCCGTACAGGGCAGCAACCGCGCCCAGCTGGGCGTCTCCTTCGAGTACGAAGTCGCCGAAGAAGCGCAAATCCAGACCCCGTTGAGGTGCCTGACTGAAGAGTTTTCCGAGGGCCGGAAGGTTGTGCTCATGGCCGATGACACAGAGCAAATCATCGACTTCGAGCACCGTACTACCCGACGGATGGAGCAGTTGTTGGCCGCGAAACAGGGCCGCGATACGGGTGCCTTCGGGCATTTTCAGCTCGCGAAGAGGGGATCCAATGCACCATTTCTCGGCACCGAGGCGATACACGAACAACTCCCACTCGCTGGTGACATGCACTTCCAGCGCCGATCGGGAGATCGGCAAAGGCTCTGGCGGGACGGTCACTTTCAAAAGCTTGGCAACCCAAGGCAGGCTTGTGCCTTGCACCAGTAGCGACACCAGCACGATAAAGAACGCCAGATTGAAGTAGAGCTGAGCATTGGGTAGCCCCGCCATCAGCGGGAACACCGCCAGAATGATCGGTACGGCACCGCGCAGGCCAACCCAGGAGATGAATGCCTTCTCGCGACCATGGAACGCCTTGAAGGGCAACAGGCCGACCAGCACCGAGAGCGGGCGAGCAAACAGAATCATCCACAGCGCCAGGCCCAGCGCTGGCAAAGCAATCGGCAGCAGGTCATGGGGCGTGACCAACAGCCCCAGCACCAGGAACATGCCGATCTGGGCCAGCCAGGCCATGCCGTCGAGCATATGCAAAATGCCGTGGCGACTGCGGACCGGGCGGTTGCCGATCACCAGGCCACACAGGTACACCGCCAAAAAGCCGCTGCCGTGCAGGGCATTGGTCAGGGCAAACACCACCAGACCGCCAGCAATCACCAGAATCGGATAAAGGCCGGTGGCCAGGTTGATACGGTTGACCAGTTGTAGCATCAGCCAGCCACCGCCGAGGCCGATCACACCGCCGATGCCGAACTCACGCACCAAATGCCCCAGCAGACTCCAATGCAGGCCGGTTTCGCCGCTGGCGAGCATGTCGATCAAGGTCACGGTGAGGAACACCGCCATCGGGTCGTTGCTGCCGGATTCGATCTCCAGGCTCGCGCTTACCCGTTCGTTCAGACCCTTGCCGCCCAGCAGCGAGAACACGGCCGCGGCGTCGGTGGAGCCGACGATGGCGCCGATCAGCAGGCCCTGAATCATATTGAGGTCGAACAACCACGCCGCCGCCATTCCGGTCAGTCCGGTGGTGATCAACACCCCGACCGTGGCCAGCGACAGCGCCGGCCATAACGCCACGCGAAAACTCGCCACCCGGGTGCGCAAGCCACCGTCGAGCAGGATCACTGCCAGGGCGAGGTTGCCGACCAGATAAGCCGTTGGATAGTTATCGAAAATAATGCCAGCGCCGTCGACACCGGCCGACATGCCCACCGCGAGGATGATCACCAGAATCGGGATACCGAGGCGCGATGAAAGTGAGCTCACCAGAATGCTCGCACCTACCAGCAACGCGCCGATCAAGAACAGGCTGTTGATGGTCGTCGCATTCAAAGGCAGTACTCCAGAAAGCTAAAGGCGGGCACAAACTGACCATGCAGTCTGCGTGCCAGCGATTCTAACCTGTTGAAATGTGATGCTGTCAAAAAGCTTTTGACAGCGATCATGCACACCCGCTTGAGCCGGGTGAGATCACTGTAGCGAGGGAGCTTGCTCCCGCTGGGTCGCGTAGCGACCCCAAACCGACGCTGCGGTGCGTCAGGTTCAGCGCGTGGGTTCATTGCGACTGCTTCGCAGCCGAGCGGGAGCAAGCTCCCTCGCCACAGAGGTGGTGTAGCCGTTACAGGCTAAACCGCCCAACCATGTTGTTCAGGTCCAGCGCCAGGCGCGACAGCTCGTTGCTGGCCGCGCTCGTCTGGTTGGCGCCTGTGGCCGATTGCACCGACAGGTCACGAATGTTCACCAGATTGCGGTCCACTTCACGGGCCACCTGTGCCTGCTCTTCGGCCGCGCTGGCGATCACCAGGTTGCGTTCGTTGATTTCGACGATGGCGCTATTAATAGTGTCCAGCGACATGCCTGCACCGCGTGCGATATTCAAGGTCGACTCGGCGCGTTCGGTGCTGTTGCGCATCGAATCCACGGCGTGTTCGGTGCCGCTCTGGATGCTGCCGATCATGCGTTCGATTTCGCTGGTCGACTGCTGGGTGCGATGGGCCAGGGCACGCACTTCGTCGGCAACGACTGCGAAACCACGACCGGCTTCACCGGCACGGGCGGCTTCGATGGCGGCGTTCAACGCCAACAGGTTGGTCTGGTCGGCCAGGCCGCGAATCACGTCCAGCACCTTGCCGATGTCCCGAGACTCGTTGGCCAGATCACCGATCAGGGTGGCGGTGCTCTGTACGTCGGCGCTCATGCGCTCGATGGCACTCACGGTTTCCTGTACCAGGTCACGACCGTCGCCAGCCGAAGTGGTGGCGTTTTTCGAGGCTTCGGAGGTGCTCACGGCGTTGCGGGCGACTTCTTCCACGGCGCTGGTCATTTCATTGACGGCGGTGGCGGCCTGTTCGATTTCGTTGTTCTGCTGGGTCAGGCCACGGGCGCTTTCGTCGGTGACGCTGTTGAGCTCTTCCGCGGCGGACGCCAGTTGCGTGGCCGAACCGGAAATCCGTTGCAGGGTGTCACGCAGTTTTTCCTGCATCTTCGCCATGGCGGCCAGCAGGCGACCGGCTTCGTCTTCACCGTCGACCGTAATCGGGCGCGTGAGGTTGCCTTCGGCGATTTCTTCGGCGGCGCTCAGGGCATTGGCGATTGGCTTGGTGATGCTGTTGGTCAGCAGCCAGGCGAACAGCAGGGTCAGGCCGGTGGCGATGACCAGCAGAGTCACCACCAGGTTGAAGGCCGACGAATACTGATCGCTGGCTTGCTGATTGATCTTCGTCGCCTGCTCGTTGTTGATCTGCATCAGCCGATTGAGCACGTTGTTGACTGCTTCGGAGTTGGTCAGCAAATCGGTGTTGAGCAGTGTGCGCAACTCTTCGATCTGATTATTGCGTGACAGGCCCTTCATACGGTCTTCGAGCTGACGGTATTGGGTCAGCAACTGAACGTACTGATCGTAGCTGGCGCGTTCTTCAGGGCTGCTGATGTATTTTTCGTACTCGGTCTGGGCGGTACGGATTTGCTCATTGCGTTGCTCGAACAGAGCCATGGTTTTCTGCTGCACATCCGGCTCGCGATTGGTCAGCAACCGATAGGACAGAACCCGCAAACGCAAAGTGAGCTGGGTGAACTCATCAAGCGCCTTGATGCTCGGCACATTGGTCTGGATGATGTTTTCGCTGGCGCCGCGAATCTTGCTCATCTGGTTCAGCGCGAACACCCCCAGAACCAGCATCAGGCCGCCAATCAAGGCAAAACCGAGGAACGCCCGCGGTGCGATATTCATATTTCGTAAAGACATGGTGTTCACCGAAAAAAGCGCATCCGTGCGGGGCTGAGACTGCTGTATGCATGACTTATCGGTCATACGACTAAAGTCTTGAGGTGCTGCGCGTTTTTGTCGCAGAAGGGTTGCGGCGACGAAGTGCAGGAACCAGAGCCGCCAAACACAGTCTTTAAAGATCGCGAGGAAGGTCGCCCGCCAGCAAAATCAAGGCCTTGCGCCCGAATAACCCTGGCGTCAGTGGTGACTTTTCTTTATCGTACGCGCCCTTTGAAAATGCCTGGAAAATCAAAATGTTGGAAGCATCCCTCAGCCAATTGGAACAACTGGTCAGCGACCTGGTGCAGCAAAATCAGACCCTGCTCGGCACCAATCAATCCCTGAGTGCAGAACTGGCCCAGGTCAAGGATGAAAACGAAAGCCTGCAACTGAGCCTGATGGAACAGGAAGAGAAACAAGGCGCCACCGCCGCACGCATTCAGGCCTTGGTTGAGCGTGTCAGCGCCGGCCCTGTCAGCGCATGAGTTACGGCGCCGCAGGGGTAAAAGTCGTCTCGATTCTGGGCGAGGACTATTCGATCAAGGCGCCGGCCGGGGAAGAGCAGACCCTGCTGGACGCCGCATTAATGTTGAAGGCCGCCCTGGCCGAGACCAAAAAGAAATACCCGACGCTGATCGGTGACCGCTTGCTGGTGCTGGCGGCGATGAATCTGTGCTCGCAGCAGATCGAAATGCAAAAGCGTCACCAGCAAGAACTCGACCGTTACCAAGAGCAAGTCAGCGCCACGGTTGAAGTGATCGCCAAGACCATCAATCAGGCCTGATCAGCTTTGCGCACAACCAAAGAATAAATTGTCGATTTAGTTGTATACAATCGGCACGGCTGTTGCAGTGTTTCAGCCTCTTATTCTTTGGGGGTGCTCCATGCAGTTCTGGCGACGCAGTATTCAATGGCAGTTGATCCTGAGCATGGGCACCGCCCTGCTGGTCAGTATTCTGATCGTGGTTGGCGTTTATACCCTCGTGGTCGACCGCCTCGCCCAGCGCTATCTGGTCGAACAAGCGCTGCCGTCGAGCATCGAGGCGATGCGCAACGACATTGAACGAATCCTCGTCCAACCCCTCACCGCCGCCAAAGACATCGCCAGTAACAGCATGGTGCGCGACTGGTTGACCGGGGGCGAGAACAGCGCCCAGACCGACACCTTCGTGAAGTATCTGGAAGGCATCCGCGCCGAGCACAAAGCCTTTACCGCGCTGATTATCGGGGCCGCTTCAAACCATTACTTCACTGAAAAAGGCCTGGATCGAACGCTCAGCCGATCCAATCCCAACGACGCCTGGTTCTATTCGTTCCTCGACAGCAACCAGCCGCGCACCCTCAATATCGACAATGACACCGCCACCGGTGAGTTGGCGCTGTTCATCGACCTCAAGGTCGAACACGCCGGCAAAGTCGTGGGCGTCGCCGGGCTTGGTTTGAGCATGAAAGAGCTATCGGAGCTGATCCACAATTTCAACTTCGGTGAGCGCGGCAAGGTCTATCTCGTGCGCTCCGACGGTTTGATCCAGGTTCACCCTGAGGCGCAGTTCAGCGGCAAGCGTACGCTGGTCGAACAGATTGGCGCCCCGGCGGCGCAAGCGGTCATGGGGCAGCTCTCTACCTCCACCGCGTTCGCCACCAGCAGTTTTGTCCGCGACGGCGAAGATTTTCTGGCGCTGAGCCTGCCGCTGCGTGATCTGGGCTGGACCCTGGTGGCCGAAGTGCCGCAGTCGCAGATCTACGCTGAAGCCCGTCGCGCGATGTGGATGAGCAGCGGCATCGGCCTGGCGGTGGCGCTGGTGTGCCTGTTGCTGGTGGTGTTGCTGGCCCGTGGATTGGTACGACCGATTCGTCAGGTAACAGCGGCGCTGGTAGCCATCGGTAGCGGTGGTGGAGATTTGACCCACAGGTTAGATTCCAGCCGCGCCGATGAACTGGGTGACCTCGCTCGCGGTTTCAATCGGTTCCTGGAAAGTCAGCGCGACATGATCGGCGAAGTCCTGGCCACCAGTGAGCGCTTGCGCTCGGCGGTCGGCCAAGTGGCGCGGGTGGTGGACAACACGGCCGAACGCTCGGGCCGTCAGCAGGAAATGACTGACATGGTCGCCACCGCCGTCCACGAAATGGGCCTGACCGTGCAGGAGATCGCGCAGAACGCTGGCAACGCGGCCGTTGCTTCGCAAACCGCGCGGGATGAAGCACTTCAGGCGCGGGTAGTAGTGGGCGGGTCGATTCGGCATATCGAAAGCATGTCCGATGAGATTGGTATTGCTGCCGGTGCGGTGGGCGAGTTGGCCCATCAAGTGGCGTCCATCGATCAGGTGTTGGCGGTGATTCGCGGGATTTCCGAGCAAACCAACCTTTTGGCTTTGAATGCGGCCATCGAAGCGGCGCGGGCCGGGGACATGGGGCGCGGGTTTGCAGTGGTGGCCGATGAAGTACGGACATTGGCGCGGCGGACTCAGTCGTCCACCGACGAGATTCAGCAGATGATCGGCAGCCTCAAGCAGGGCGCGGAGAATGCGGTGTCTTCCATGCACGCCGGGCAAGCGGCGACCGGCACCGGCGTTGAGTCGAGCCAGCGCACCGGTGCGTCGTTGACGGCGATTACCGGCCAGGTCGAGCGCATCAGCGACATGAACCATCAGGTAGCCACGGCGACGGAAGAGCAGTCGGCGGTGACGGAAGAAATCAACCGCAACGTGCAGGGGATTTCTGATTTGGCCCGGGCTACGGCGGGGGAAGTCAGGGCTTGCCGTGAGGATTGTCAGATGTTGCAGCGGTTGGCGGATGATTTGGCGCGGCAGATGGGTGGGTTCAAGTTGAGCTGATCAAGACCGATCGTTCCCACGCTCTGCGTGGGAATGCAGCCCGGGGCGCTCCGCGTCCCATTGGAACGCTCCGCGTCCCCAGAGGCGTTCCCACGCAGAGCGTGGGAACGATCAGTGAGCGGGTGTCAGAACCATTCATCCTGCATGCCCAGGCACACATCATCCCGTGCCTCTAGAATCGCCAGTTCATGGTGGCAACCCGGCACTTCCCAGGTCAAAAAGTACCGCGCCGCTTGCAGCTTGCCTTTATAGAAGCCCACATCCGCCGCATTACCCTTGGCCAACCCTTCCTCGGCGCGAATCGCCTGTTCCAGCCAGCGCCAGCCGATCACCGTGTGCCCGAACACTTTCAAGTACAGCGCCGAGTTCGCCAGGCTGCTGTTGACCTTGCCTTGGGCCAGATCAGTCAACAGGCCGATGGTCACGCTTTGCAGGCGCGCTACCAGTTTTTCCAATGGTTCACGCAACGCGGTCAGCGATTCATACGCTTGAGCGCGTTCGGCGGTATCGGCAATCAGACGGATCAATTGCTTGAGCCCCGCACCACCGTTCTGCGCCAGTTTGCGACCCAGCAAGTCCAGCGACTGAATGCCATGAGTGCCTTCATGAATCGGATTCAGACGGTTGTCGCGGTAATACTGCTCCACCGGGTACTCGCGGGTGTAACCGTGGCCGCCGAGAATTTGGATCGCCAGTTCGTTGGCCTTCAGGCAGAACTCCGACGGCCAGGATTTGACGATCGGCGTCAGTAAATCCAGCAGCTCATGGGCTTGTTTGCGTTCGGCTTCAGTCTCAAGCGTGGTGGTGTCGTCGAACAGTCGCGCCGCGTACAGCCCAAGGTCGAACGAACCTTCGACGTAAGCCTTCTGGGTCAACAGCATGCGTTTGACGTCGGCATGCTGAATGATCGCCACCGGTGTGGTGGTCGGATCCTTGCTATCCGGCACTCGACCTTGCGGCCGCTCGCGGGCGTATTCCAGGGAATACAGGTAACCGGCGTAACCCAGCATCACCGCGCCCATGCCGACGCCGATCCGCGCCTCATTCATCATCTGGAACATGTAGCTCAAGCCATGATGAGGCTTGCCCACCAGGTAGCCGACACACTCGCCGTTATCGCCGAAGTTCAGCGCGGTGGACGTGGTGCCGCGCCAACCCATCTTGTGGAACAAACCGGCCAGCAACACGTCGTTGCGTTTGCCCAGGCTGCCGTCATCGTTGACCAGGAACTTGGGCACGATAAACAGCGAAATGCCCTTCACCCCGGCCGGCGCGTCCGGCAGTTTGGCCAGCACCATGTGCACGATGTTTTCCGAAAGCGGGTGATCGCCGCCGGAGATGAAGATCTTGTTGCCCTTGAGTCGATACGTGCCGTCGGCCGCAGGCTCGGCGCGGGTACGAATATCCGACAGCGATGAGCCGGCATGTGGCTCGGTGAGGGCCATGGTGCCAAAGAAGCGGCCGTCGATCATCGGTTGCAGGAAGCGCTGCTTCTGCTCATCGGTGCCGAAGCTTTCAATCAGGTTCGCCGCGCCCATGGTCAGGAACGGGTAAGAGGTCGACGCCGCGTTGGCCGACTGAAAGTGCGCAAAGCACGCTTGGGACAACAGTGTAGGAAGTTGCATGCCGCCGGCGTCGAAACTGCGCGCGGCGTTGAGGAAACCGGCTTCGAGGAAGGCATCCACCGCCGGTTTCACTTCCGGAATCAGAATGGCCTGACCGTCCTCGTAGCGCGGTTCGTTCTCGTCGCCCTTGCGGTTGTGCGGGGCGAAGAACTTCTCGGCGATGCTGCGGGCGGTGCCGATGGCCGCATCGAAGGTCTCGCGGTTGTGCTCGGCGAACCGCTCACGCTGAGTCAGGCCCTCGGCATCAAGGACTTCATACAGCTCAAAAGCCAGATTACGGGAACTGAGCAGCGTCTCGGACATGGCGACCTACCTTTTTTGGGAATGGGCCGAGTCTAGGCGTGGGAAGTGCGGGGTGAACAGGATGATTGATGAGCGTGATGGAGAGGCAGAACGAGAGGGAAGGATAAAGCTGGGGAGGACGGTCATGATCGTTCCCACGCTCCGCGTGGGAATGCAGCCCGGGACGCTCCGCGTCCCCAAACGGCGTGACGCAGAACGTCACAGGATGCATTCCCACGCAGAGCGTGGGAACGATCACGAGGAGGGTTTAGCCGATCGTCATCAGGCTGGCATTACCACCCGCCGCAGCGGTGTTAACACTCAAGGCCCGCTCGATCACCAGACGTTCCAACGCAATGTTGGTCTCGCCCTGCGACAAACCATGAACCCCGACAATCGCACCGGCACGCTTGGCCACTTGCTGGCACACCGCACGCAACTGGTCGGAATGGCCATGATGCAGAACCGCATCAATCACCACTTCGTCCTTGGTCCAGTCGGCAACCCGCTTGATCCGCGCCTGAATTTCTTTCGGCAGGCGTGCGAACAGTGCCTTGCCCGGTTCAGCGTCCGGCCATACCGCCGAGCCGCCCACGGCCAGTACCGCAGCCAATTGAGTCAGCAGATCGCCTTCGACGTCGGCCAGGCACAGCACGTGTTCGCGCGGCAGGATGGCGTAGCTGTTGCGCTCGCCGGTCGGGCCCGCCAGAACACGGGTGATCCCGCTTTGCGATTGCGCCGCGAACTGTACGCACAGGGTGCTCAAGTCAGCGAACTTGTTGCTGTCGGCCCAGGCTTTCAGCGCAGTCAGCGGTTTGCTCATGGCATCACGCAGACGGACGTCCGGTGCAGCGACAGCATCGCCGCGAGCGAAGGATTGTTCGATTGCATCGGTAGGACGCGTCGACAACAAACGGTACAGGTACAACGGACCACCGGCTTTCGGGCCAGTACCCGACAGACCTTCACCGCCGAACGGTTGCACGCCAACCACAGCACCCACGATGTTGCGGTTCACGTAGACGTTACCGGCGTTGACGTTGTCGATCACCTTGGCGATGGTCTCGTCGATGCGAGTGTGTACGCCCAGGGTCAGGCCGTAGCCAGAAGCGTTGATCTGGCCGATCAGTTGATCGATCTCTTTGCGCTTGTAGCGAACCACGTGCAGCACTGGGCCGAAGATCTCCCGTTGCAGCTCGTCGAAGCTTTCCAGTTCGATCAGGGTCGGCATCACGAAGGTGCCGCGTTTGACTTCTTCGCTGTTGGCGATGGCCACCTGGTACACGTTGCGACCTTTGTCGCGCATGGCCTGGATGTGCTTCTCGATGCCCGCCTTGGCTTCGGCGTCGATCACCGGGCCGATGTCCACGGACAGGCGCTCTGGATTACCGAGACGGCATTCCGCCATGGCACCTTTGAGCATTTCGATGACACGGTCAGCGGAATCTTCCTGCAGGCACAGCACCCGTAGAGCCGAGCAACGTTGACCAGCACTGTCGAAGGCCGACGATACGACGTCGATCACGACTTGTTCAGTCAATGCCGAGGAGTCGACGATCATCGCGTTCTGGCCACCGGTTTCAGCGATCAGCGGAATCGGACGGCCCTGAGCATCCAGACGACCGGCGACGTTGCGTTGCAGCAGACGCGCGACTTCGGTGGAGCCGGTGAACATCACGCCTTTGACCCGATCATCGCCGACCAGACGGGCGCCGACGGTTTCGCCACGGCCCGGCAGCAATTGCAGCACGCCTTCCGGAATCCCGGCTTCGATCAGCAAACGCACGGCTTGAGCGGCCACCAGCGGGGTTTGTTCCGCAGGCTTGGCCAGTACCGGGTTACCGGCGGCCAGGGCAGCAGCGACCTGACCACTGAAGATTGCCAGCGGGAAGTTCCACGGACTGATGCACACCACCGGACCCAATGGACGGTGGGCGTCGTTGGTGAAATCGTTGCGCGCCTGCACCGCGTAATAACGCAGGAAGTCCACGGCTTCACGCACTTCGGCGATGGCGTTGGCGAAGGTCTTGCCGGCTTCGCGAGCCAACAGGCCCATCAACGGCTGGATCTCGCCTTCCATCAAATCGGCGGCGCGCTCCAGAATCGCGGCGCGTTCGGCCGGCGGGGTGGCCTGCCAGATCGGTGCGGCGTTCAGGGCGCACTGGATAGCGTTGTCGACGTCGTCGACGGTGGCTTCTTGCACGTGACCCACCACGTCACGCAGATCGGACGGGTTCAGGACTGGCGCAGGGGTTTCGCTGCTGGACGCGCAGCCGAGCATCGGCGCCGCTTTCCAGTTGTTATGAGCGGTGGCCAGCAAAGCACACGACAGCGAAGCCAAACGATGTTCGTTGGCCATGTCGATGCCGCTGGAGTTGGCGCGCTCGGCACCATAAAGATCACGCGGCAGCGGGATACGCGGGTGTGGCAGGCCGAAGCCGCCTTCCAGCGTAGCCATCTGCTCGATGCTGGCCACTGGATCGGCCACCAGCTCCTGAATCGAAATGGACTGGTCGGCGATGCGGTTGACGAACGAGGTGTTCGCACCGTTTTCCAGCAGACGACGCACCAGGTACGCCAGCAGTGTTTCGTGCGTGCCAACCGGAGCGTACACACGGCACGGACGGTTCAGCTTGCCTTCGGAAACTTTCCCTACAACCTGTTCGTACAGCGGTTCGCCCATGCCGTGCAGGCACTGGAACTCGTACTGACCTGGGTAATAGTTCTGACCGGCAATGTGGTAAATGGCCGACAGGGTATGGGCGTTGTGCGTGGCGAACTGCGGATAAATGACTTCCGGCACCGACAGCAGTTTGCGTGCACAAGCGATGTAGGACACGTCGGTGTACACCTTGCGGGTGTAGACCGGATAGCCTTCCAGGCCTTCGACCTGAGCACGCTTGATTTCGCTGTCCCAGTACGCGCCTTTCACCAGACGAATCATCAGGCGATGACGGCTGCGACGAGCCAGGTCGATCACGTAGTCGATCACATACGGGCAACGCTTCTGGTAAGCCTGGATCACGAAACCGATGCCGTTCCAGCCGGTCAGTTGCGGCTCGAAGCACAGGCGCTCCAGCAGATCCAGCGACAGTTCGAGGCGGTCGGCTTCTTCGGCGTCGATGTTCAGGCCGATGTCGTATTGCTTGGCCAGCAGGGTCAGCGACAGCAGGCGCGGGTACAGCTCGTCCATCACGCGCTCGTACTGGGCGCGGCTGTAACGCGGGTGCAGTGCGGACAGCTTGATCGAAATGCCCGGGCCTTCATAAATCCCACGACCGTGGGAGGCTTTGCCGATCGAATGAATGGCTTGTTCGTACGAGGCCAGGTATTTCTGGGCGTCGTGCTCGGTGAGTGCGGCTTCACCCAGCATGTCGTAGGAATAGCGGAAGCCTTTGGCTTCGAACTTGCTGGCGTTGGCCAGGGCTTCGGCGATGGTTTCGCCGGTGACGAACTGCTCGCCCATCAGGCGCATGGCCATGTCGACGCCCTTGCGGATCATCGGCTCGCCGCTCTTGCCGATGATGCGGCTCAGCGACGACGTCAGGCCGGCTTCATTGTGGGTGGCGACCAGTTTGCCGGTCAGCAGCAAGCCCCATGTTGCGGCGTTGACGAACAGCGACGGGCTGTTGCCCAGGTGCGGCTGCCAGTTACCGGTGCTGATCTTGTCGCGGATCAGCGCATCGCGAGTGCCTTTGTCCGGGATGCGCAGCAGCGCTTCGGCCAGGCACATCAGTGCCACGCCTTCTTGGGACGACAAGGAAAATTCCTGCAACAGGCCCTGAACAATCCCGGCACGGCCGCCGGCGCTTTTCTGATTGCGCAGTTTTTCGGCAATCGAGGCGGCGAGCTTGTTGGTGGCTTCCGCCATCGCTGCCGGCAGGCGCGCCTGCTCGATCAGCATCGGCACCACTTCAGGTTCCGGGCGACGGTAGGCGGCAGTGATAGACGCGCGCAGCACTGATTGCGGCAGGATGCTTTCAGCGAACTCCAGGAAGCACTGATGCGCGTGATCGACGTGGATCTCGCCCGCTTCGTCAACTTCCTTGCCGTTCAAACCGTTCAGCTCGGACAGGGTTGCACCACCCTCGAGTTTTTCCAGGTAATTGAAAATTGCCTGCTTGATCAGCCAGTGCGGCGTGCGATCAATCGAGGTCGCGGCGGCCTTGAGGCGTTCGCGGGTCGGGTCGTCAAGTTTGACCCCAAGAGTGGTGGTAGCCATATTTTTATCCTCATGTTTGCCACGACCGCGTGGCATCAGCTGGCGGCAAGATTAGCTGTGCGTCGGTTGAGGTGCAACCGGGTGCAACCCTTTTTTTGTCGGAATAATAAGCAGTTCGTCAGGAAACTGATTTTGGTGCCTCGCTCCCGCGCCTGCTTGGTGCTTTTAATTCTAGTGCAACCGGAAAACGCCCTAAAAAGGAGCGAAATCGACCCTTTGTAAGAAAAATCCGACTAGGTGCAACTTATTCCTACGAAACTGGTTGCACCTTATTTGCATTGTTGAATAGCATTCGCGGCCAAGGTGCAACCGGCCGAAAAAGTCGGTGTGCCGGCTGATGGCTTTCCTGGGGAAACATCAGTCATAAATGCGCGGGATCCGGAATCGTCTGTCAAACGTCGTCGTTTGCGAGCGGTTCACCGGCCGCCGTTACATAAAAACAATGCCAGGGCGTAACTCAATGAGCGTAAGCAATCCAACCCTGATCACGTTCGTGATCTACATCGCAGCAATGGTGCTGATCGGCTTCATGGCCTATCGCTCCACCAACAACCTTTCTGACTACATTCTGGGCGGTCGTAGCCTGGGCAGCGTCGTGACCGCACTCTCTGCCGGTGCTTCCGACATGAGCGGCTGGTTGTTGATGGGTCTGCCGGGCGCTATCTACATGTCCGGTCTTTCCGAAAGCTGGATCGCCATCGGCCTGATCGTCGGTGCTTACCTAAACTGGCTGTTCGTTGCCGGCCGTCTGCGCGTGCAGACCGAGCACAACGGCGATGCGCTGACCCTGCCGGATTACTTCTCCAGCCGTTTTGAAGATAAAAGCGGCCTGCTGCGGATCATCTCTGCGGTCGTGATCCTGGTGTTCTTCACCATCTACTGCGCTTCCGGCATTGTGGCCGGTGCCCGTCTGTTCGAAAGCACCTTCGGCATGTCCTACGAGACAGCGCTGTGGGCCGGTGCCGCGGCGACGATTGCCTACACCTTCGTCGGTGGTTTCCTGGCAGTGAGCTGGACTGACACCGTACAAGCTACGTTGATGATCTTCGCCTTGCTGCTGACGCCGATCATCGTGCTGCTGGCGACTGGCGGCATCGACACCACGTTCCTGGCGATCGAAGCACAAGATCCAAGCAACTTCGACATGCTGAAAAACACCACTTTCATCGGCATTATCTCGCTGATGGGCTGGGGTCTGGGCTACTTCGGCCAACCGCACATCCTGGCGCGTTTCATGGCGGCGGATTCGGTCAAGTCGATCGCTAACGCTCGTCGCATCTCCATGACCTGGATGATCCTGTGCCTGGGCGGCACCGTTGCTGTAGGTTTCTTCGGTATCGCTTACTTCTCGGCGCACCCTGCCGTGGCCATGCCAGTGAGCGAAAACCACGAGCGTGTGTTCATCGAACTGGCAAAAATCCTGTTCAACCCATGGGTTGCCGGTGTGTTGCTGTCGGCCATTCTGGCAGCGGTAATGAGTACGCTGAGCTGCCAACTGCTGGTGTGTTCGAGCGCCCTGACCGAAGACTTCTACAAAACCTTCCTGCGTAAAAGCGCTTCCCAGGTTGAACTGGTCTGGGTCGGCCGTGCCATGGTGTTGCTGGTTGCCCTGATTGCCATTGCGATGGCGGCTAACCCGGAAAACCGTGTACTGGGTCTGGTCAGCTACGCCTGGGCAGGTTTCGGTGCTGCTTTCGGTCCAGTCGTCCTGATCTCCGTGATCTGGAAAGACATGACCCGCAACGGCGCACTGGCCGGTATCCTGGTCGGCGCGATCACCGTGATCGTCTGGAAACACTTCGAACTGCTGGGCCTGTACGAAATCATCCCTGGTTTCATCTTCGCCAGCCTGGCGATCTACATCGTCAGCAAACTGGGCACACCGACTCACGGTATGCTTCAGCGCTTTGCGGCTGCCGAGGCAGATTTCCGCCTGAACAAGTGATGGGGATGAGCTGATGCTCTGATCTGTTGCCGAACATGAAAACGGCCCGCTTCCTTGATGGAGGCGGGCCGTTTTTTTTGGTTTGTAGGAAAAGGGTTGGTGTTTTTGATGCCGCCTTCGCGGGCAAGCCTCGCTCCTACAGGATTTGTGATTCGCCGCAAAACTGTAGGAGCGAGGCTTGCCCGCGAAGAGGCCATCCGCTGCAACACACTACTTCTGCAGGGAATGTCTGTAGCCAAACAACCCGATTTATGAAGGAAAAATCCCTAAAAAAGTAGGGTAAATCTGATTTCCTTGTCCCTCCGTCAACACCCCTTGTCGCTCATGCAGAATCGCCCGCCTTCATTCTGCAGAGACACATCGGATGTTCGCGCCTGCCAATCAACCGCGTTTCACGTTGACCCTCGACGGCGTCCAGAATGAGCTCAAGGTACTTGAGTTCACGGGCAAGGAAGCCATCAGCCAACCCTACCGTTTTGACCTGGAACTGGTCAGCGAGCGCCCGGACCTGGAACTCGAAAGTCTGCTGCACCGTCAGGCATTTCTGAGTTTCGATGCGCACGGTTCCGGTATTCACGGTCAGATTTATCGCGTAGGCCAGAGCGATTCCGGCCAACGTCTTACGGGCTATCAAATCAGTCTCGTGCCGCGCCTGACGTATCTCGGTCAGCGTATCAATCAGCGGATTTTCCAGCATAAAAGCGTGCCGGCGATCGTCACGCAGATTCTCAAAGACCACGGCATCCAGCGCGATGCCTTCGAGTTCCGGCTCGGTAGCGACTACCCCGAGCGCGAGTACTGCGTGCAGTACGCCGAAAGCGACCTGGCATTCATTCAACGTCTGTGTGCCGAGATCGGCATTCATTACCATTTCCAGCACAACCCCGACGGGCACTTGCTGGTATTCGGCGATGACCAGACGGTTTTTCCCCGGCTACCCGAGCCGACGCTGTACTTGCCAGGCAGCGGGATGGCAGCGGATGCGCCAGCGATCAAGCGGTTCAACGTGCGCCTGGAAACCCGTACTACGGCGGTCACTCGCCGGGACTACGACTTCCGCAAACCGCGTTTGCAACTCGAAAGCCGCCTCGACAGCGAGCAGCGACCGGTGCTGGAGGACTATCACTTCCCTGGTCAGTTCACCGACCGCGAACACGGCAAGCATCTGGCGCAACGGGCCTTGGAACGCCACGGCGCGGATTACCGTCAGGCCGAAGGTCGCGGCGATGAATCGGCTTTGGTCAGCGGGCATTTCCTACATCTCGCCGAACACCCGCGTCAGACGTGGAATGACCTGTGGTTGATCACTGAAATTGAACACCGTGGTCGGCAGCCGCAGGTCCTTGAAGAGTCGGCCACCAGCGACAGCCCGGATGATTTCCAGGGTTATCGCAATTCCTTTCTGGCGACGCCGTGGGACGTTGCTTTTCGCCCCGCGCTGGGGCCGGAAAAGCCACGCATGCTCGGCTATCAACCTGCCGTGGTCACCGGCCCGACTGACAGCGAAATCCATTGCGACGAGTACGGTCGGGTCAAGGTTCAACTGGCCTGGGACCGTGACGGTCAGCTCAACGAGCATTCCAGTTGCTGGCTGCGTGTCGCGACTGGCTGGGCGCACGACCGCTACGGCAGCGTGATGATTCCGCGCGTCGGCATGGAAGTGCTGGTGGGGTTTGTCGACGCCGATGCCGACAAGCCGCTGGTCATGGGGTGCCTGCCCAACGCCGCGACCCCGGTGCCGCTCGATCTGCCGGCGGACAAGACCCGCAGCATTTTCCGCAGCCAAAGTAGTCCCGGTGGCGGTGGTTACAACGAGTTGCGCATCGAGGATCGCAAGGGCGGCGAGGAAATCTACCTGCGCGCCCAGCGAAACTGGACTCAGCACGTACTGAATGATCAGCAGGTGCAGGTCGACAACCAGCGCAGCATCGTCGTCACCGGCACCGCCCGCCATGAGCTCAAGGCTGACGAAAAACGCATCACCCACGGTCAGCGCCAGACCGAAGTGCGACTTGATGATCATTTGGTGGTGATCGGCGACCGGCACATTCGCGTGACCAGTCAGGCCCTCAACGCCAGCCAGCAATTCCACGTCAGCGCCGGCCAGCAAGTGGTCATCGATGGCGGCGCCAGCGCGACCATTCAGGCGGGCGGACAGTGGATCAACATCGGCCCTGGCGGGATTTTCAGCAGTGTGCCGATCCAGGTCGGTGGCGGACCGATGGCAGCCATGGCCGCTGCCCCGAGCTTGCCGGATGTTCCGTTGAAACTCGCCGCCGCCCCGGCGGCGCTGCTCAGTGCTGCACAGATCCTTAGCCTGCAAAGTGACGCGCCATTTTGCGAAGAGTGTGAGCGCTGCAAGGACGGTGTCTGTGCCGCCTGATGCCTTGTCACCTCACACCTGGCTGGAGCGCCAGCCGCTGCAACCGTCGGAGCAGCTGTTCGCGATTTTCAGCAGTGCCAGTGCGGCTGAACCGTTCAAAGCCTGGCAGTGCTCAATCACGGCCCCATCACCGAGCCCGATCTGGGCTGAAACCGCGTATGCCGAGTGGGAAGCGGTGATGCCCTATGTCGGAATCGTCGCTGCTGGCAGTGAGTTTCTGGAGTGGGTTGCTACGACCGAGTCCCGCGACTGGGGTTGGCTAGCGGTTTCTTCTGCTTCTCAAGAAGCGCTGGTCGAGCATTTGCGCAGCCTCACTCAAGTTCTTTTGCCAAACAACGACGCGGTGTTTTTTCGCTTCTGGGATGGGCGTTATTTGCTGCCGATTCTTCGGTCTGCCGACGTTAACGCCGCGCAGTTAATGCCTGTCATTGACCGTTGTTTGATCAATGGGCAATCGCTCGATATTGGCGGCAGTGCATTGAAAACAGCCAGGGTTTTTCCGTGGTGGGAAGTTTCTGAATCGCTGCTCAAACACCTCGCCACCGAGTCCGCCACAACCCGCATCAACAACTTGATGAAGTGGTTGAGCGAGGACCGTCCAGATCTTTATGAGGCGTTTTCCGAAAGTGTATTGCGGCACAAAGTTGCGAGCCTTCTTGAGACGCCGGACCTGCCTCAAGCACCGAAATCAGCCTTGGTGGATTACCTGATGACGGAGCTGGACTGATGGATCAGATCGTTCGTATTGAGCAGGAGCTCGACGGTTTCAAAGACACCTTGAGTTTATATCGCCAGCAACTTGGCAGTTTTTTGAGCGGGAATGCGGACAGGGTTAGCCGAGTTACGGATATGCCGTCGCTGATGGGTATGGAGCGGAAGATCAAGCTGGGAAATACCAGCAAGTCGGTCAGTAGTCGCGATGACGATTTCTTCTCCAGCGTTGCGCAGTGTCCGGACAGCGGAATTCTGGAAATAGAGAGCAAGTTTGAATCGGTTTATGACATTCCGCTGGGGAATATTCGGGTCGATGTGATTGCAGAGGATGGCGGTGAAAGTACATCGGTCTCGCTTGATGAAAGCGGTAAAGGTCAGTTCGAAGGCTTACCGGGAAAGTTCTACCGTGTTTATGTCCAGAGCGAAGTTACCCCGGCTCAAATCGATGATCTTTTCTCGTCATACGATGGCTTGACCTCAGAGCTGGAAGGCTGGCTGCGCAAAGAGTGGGAGGGGTTCAAACCGCAGTGGTCGCAGTCGACTTTTGTGGCCGCTGGCAACGGAATGCTGGCGGGAAGTTGGGCAGCAGTCATGGGCGTTTGGGATGGACTGAGCCTTGTCTTTGACATCCTTAAGAATCCAGGCGCTCACCTTGAACAACTCGGCAGTAGTGCGCAGCAACTCATCGATCTGGCGAAGCAATCACCAGCAACGATGGAAAAAGCCATGTTGCTGGCTAGCGATGAAGCGGCGCTTTGTCTGCTGTTTCGTGCTGCGAGTCTTTGGCTTTCGGCGTTACCGCCTAGCGAAATGGCTGGTAACTCGGCAGAGGTGGCCAGCCAGGTCATTGTCTCGGTACTGATCGATATTCTGATTGCTTTGGCGCTGGCCTGGACGGGGGTCGGTATACCCGTCGCCAAGGCCTATCTCACCGCTCGCGGGCTCAAGTACGGGGCGTTGCTGGCTGGTCTTGCGATGCGTTTCGTCGATGCGACATTCAGCATCCTCACCACCTTCATGAAGTACATCGACCAGTACAAAGCAGTCGCCGCACGCGGTGTTGCAGCGGGTCTGAAAAAGGGTCGCATGCAACTGCGCTGGGATGCCAAACGCAACACCACGCTCAAGCAAAACGAACACCACGACGATGTCTCAAAACAAGCCAAAAACCCCAACGGTGATAGCGCCGACTCCGTCGATAAAACCGCCACCAACAAATGCCCGGTGTCGATGGTCACCGGCGAGGAACTGCTAACCCTCACCGACGGTTCGCTGGACGGCATCCTGCCGTTCGACTTCACCCGCCTCTACCGCACCAGCGCCGCCGAGATCGACGGCGGCCTGGGTTTTGGCTGGAGCCATTCGTTATCCCATCGCCTGGAAATCGACGGCGACACGGTCATCTGGACCGACCACGAAAACCGCCGCACCTCCTTCCCGCTGCCATCCATTGAGCGCCCGGCGATCCACAACAGTTTGTCGCGCGCCGCGATTTTTCTCGGCGATGAACCCGAGGAACTGATCCTCGCCCAGGCTGGCGAAGAACCGCGTTTCTACCACTTCCGTAACGGTTTTCTGACCACGATCAGCGACGCGTACGACAACCGCCTGCGCATCACCCGCGACCGCCAGCAGCGCATCCAGCGCCTCGACAATGGCGCCGGCCGCGCCTTGCTGTTGCGTTATGACCGCGCGCATCTGGTCGCTGTCGACTATCAGGTGTTTGTTCCGGCGCACACCCTCGATGAGGCCTGGCATACCGAGCAAACGCTGGTCAGTTACCGCTACGACGAATGTGATCAGCTGATCGAAGCGAGCAACGCCGCCGGCGAGAGCGAGCGTTACGACTACGACGATCAACACGTGATCCTGCAGCGGCAACTGGCCGGTGGGGCGAGTTTCTTCTGGGAGTGGGAACGGTCTGGCAAGGCGGCACGCTGCATCCGGCACTGGGCGTCGTTTGCGCAGATGGATGCGCGCTATGTCTGGGATGACGAGGGTAGCGTCACCGTCCAGAACATCGACGGCAGCGAAGAGGTTTACGTCCACGACGACCGGGCGCGGCTGGTGCGCAAGGTCGAACTGGACGGCGGCGAACACCTCAAGGCCTACGACGACAACGGTCGGCTGATTGCCGAGCAGGATCCGCTCGGCGCCATCACCGAATACCGGTACGACGAAGTCGGACGGCTGGTCGCGCTGATTCCGCCGGAAGACGAGCCAACGGCCTACGAGTACCGCAACGGTTTCCTGCATGCGCGGTATCGCGGCGAGGCGGTATGGATCTATCGGCGCAATGCCCAAGGCGATGTCACCGAGGCCGTCGACCCGGACGGGCAGGTCATCCATTACCACTACGACGCCCAGGGGCGGTTGCTGTCGATCCGCTACCCGGACACCAGCCGCCATGTGTTCGTCTGGAATGCCTTGGGCCAACTGGTCGAGGAAACGCTGCCGGATGGCGGCCAGCGGCGCTTTTCCTACGACGTACTGGGGCGAAGGATTACCCGTCAGGACGAACACGGTGCTGTTACTCGTTACCAATGGGACGCCGTCGGCCGACTGATTCAGACAACCCTGCCGACCGGCGCCACGCGCGGCTTCAGCTACAACGCCTACGGCCAGATCACCGCCGAACGCGATGAACTGGGCCGCGTCACCCGCTACGAATACGCCGACGACCTGCACCTGGTCAGCCGCCGGATCAATCCCGACGGCACCCAGCTCCAATACCGCTACGACAACGCCCAGCTGCTGCTCACGGACATCGAAAACGAAGCCGGCGAACACTATCGGCTGGACTACACGCCCGGCGGATTGATCCGACAGGAAACCGGCTTCGACGGCCGCCGTACCGCGTACGCCTACGACCTCAACGGCCACCTGCTGGAGAAAACCGAGTTCGGCGATGACGGCTCACAGCTGATCACGGCTTATGAGCGGGACTCGGCCGGGCGCCTGTTGGTCAAGACCCTGCCCGACGGCATCCAGGTCGAGTATCGCTACGACTCGCTGGGCCGACTGACCAGCGTCGACGATGGCCACGACCATCCGCTGGAGTTCGAATACGACCAGCAGGACCGCCTGATCACCGAACACCAGAGTTGGGGCACGCTGCGTTACGGCTACGACGCCTGCGGCCAACTCAATCGCCTGCGCCTGCCGGACGGCAGCAAACTCGACTACCACCACACCAAGGGCGGCGCGCTGACGGCCATCGACCTCAATGGCGCGCGTCTTACAAGTCACACGTACAAATCCGGCCGTGAACAGCAACGCCAGCAAGGTCTGCTGCTCAGCGAATATGCCTACGACGACCAGGGCCGGCTGAAGGCCCACGCGGTCAGCCAACAGCAAAAAAACCTGTACCGCCGCGACTATGCCTACAGCGCCAACGGCAATCTCGACCACATCGCCGACATCCGCCACGGCCAGCGCAACTACCAGTACGACCCGCTCAACCGCCTGACCCGCGTCCGCCACACCCGCGACGATCCGCCGGAAAGTTTTGCCCACGACCCGGCGGGCAACCTGCTGATGCAGGACCGTTCCGGCGTTGCGACCGTTAAGGGCAATCGCCTGCTGATGCAAGGCGACCGGCATTACGACTACGACGCCTTCGGCAATCTGATCCGCGAACGTCGCGGTACCGGGCAGAAACTCGTCACCGAGTATCGCTACGACTGTCAGCATCGCTTGGTCGGCATCACGACTCCGGACGGTCGTTGTTCAAGTTACCGTTACGACGCCTTCGGTCGTCGCATTGCTAAAACGGTTGATGGCCAAACCACCGAGTTCTTCTGGCAAGGCGACAACCTCGTCGCCGAAAGCAGCCGCGAGCATTACCGCAGCTATGTCTACGAACCGGGCAGTTTCCGGCCGTTGGCCCTGCTCGACGGTAAAGGCCCGAAAAAGGCCTGCCCGTTCTACTACCAACTCGATCACCTTGGGACGCCTCAGGAACTGACGGACTTTGGTGGCGAGATTGTCTGGTCGGCGAAGTACAACGCCTACGGCAAAGTGACTGGTCTGGCGTTCGGCGGGGGCGAGCAGCTCGAACAGCCGCTGCGGTTCCAGGGGCAGTACTTCGACGCCGAGAGTGGTCTGCACTACAACCGGCATCGGTACTATGATCCGGAGGTTGGCCGGTACCTGACGCCTGATCCGGTCAAGTTGGCGGGTGGGCTCAACCAGTACCAGTACACGCCGAATCCGACGGGGTGGGTTGATCCGTTGGGGTTGAGCGGGAATTGCCCGCCGCCGAATAAGCCTGCGTGTGGGGCGCCGGATGATACGACTGGCGTTAAGGTGGATGAGGGTGAGCCGGCGCTACCGAAGCTGACGGGTGATCAGCGGCGGGCGCGGATTGATGAGCTGGCTGAGGCGAACGCCAAGGGACGGGTTATGGCAATGGAGGATAAATACGACATGCATACCGTCAAAAAGCACAGTTCAGAAATATCGGATACCGCACTAAAACAGCGAGCCATTAACGGAGCGGACCCTAATACTGGGAGGATCCCGAATGGAGCGAGGGGGAATTTAAGCTCTCAGTTCAGTAGCTGGAGGGTTCATTTCAATGCATTGAATAAGGCATTAACTAGAGAGAGGTTGGGGCTGAGCCCCCATACGGGTACAGATCACAACAGAGACCCAATTGTAAGGATGGAGCTTCCTGGCGCTGGTCGTGGGTATAGGCCAAATAGAATAGATCAAAGTAATCCTAAGTTAAATGAGGATCTGAATTGGTTTGAAGTTAAGTTTGATAAGGATGATGTGACTCGGCCCTATACAGGTTTTCCTTCGGAGAAGAAATGATGTTGCGAGACCCTTTTTTAGATGAGGAATTTCGGCCCGACTTAATGTGGTTTATTGGGGTTTTTTGTGTTTATGATCGTGAAGAGACGCTTGGGGCAGAACTTGAAGTTTATGATCCTAATAATAAGGACGATAGAGCTGAGCTGATCAGGAAGTACGGTCTTAACTTAGGGTATTTGACCTATCGGCATAAGCTCGTTTTGATGGAGTCTCTGGCAGATAAGCTGAACGACGAAAGCTATGACTTTCAGGGCTTGTTCGATATTGACGAGAACGAGGCTGCGAGCTGGGCTCGGGGTGAATGGTACGAATTAAAGGATCCTCGTGGTTTTCTTCAGCATGTCTATATGCTGGCGCAGGAGGTTTGGAAAGATGACTTGCTCAAAGCCAGCCAGGAAGATCGAGCGACTTGGTGAAGGAAGCTAATGCTCAGATAAGTCGTAGATAGTGAATTTATGAAAATAAGTAGATCTGTCCCATTTTTTTCTTTTTCTAATAAATAACACGGGAAAAAAGAGTTCGGCGCTCAGAGCAAAGAGGAATACCTACAAATTTCTCGTGATGTAGTGAATCAAGGCATAAAAGTGAAATATCCGTATGAAGGAGAAGTTAGGGTCGCCTATTTGCAACTGCTGGGCAATTC
The DNA here is from genome assembly GCF_000282555.1 of Pseudomonas sp. GM102. Lineage (NCBI taxonomy): Bacteria > Pseudomonadati > Pseudomonadota > Gammaproteobacteria > Pseudomonadales > Pseudomonadaceae > Pseudomonas > Pseudomonas sp. GM102. Next base: position 44,068 of record NZ_AKJB01000073.1, read on the forward strand.
CCAGAGGAATGGTGATACAAAGTTTGCATTTGTCGGTACTAATAATAACGGTGATATCACGACCCTGCATGTCAAAAGTGGAAAGGATTTCTGGAAATGTTAAACGGTGATGCAAAGGATAACGAGTTGAGGTCAGTAAATGACTAAGAAGTATAGTGCGCTTGTCATGGAGGTTGACGAGGTCGTCGAAGAGGCGGTTGTTTTGCTTGTCAATGGCGTAACGGTCCAATGCTTTATTAACTTCTGCCCATTTAAAATTGAAATCGGTAAAACTTACGAGGTTGAGTTTGAATTGGTTTTTCCTGATAGCGTCGGCATGGAAGTAAGTCAGGATGAATATGTCGGAGTTGAAATGGAGGATGATAGTTTTTCATGTGTGTTAGCGGGCTATTTAGATGGTGCTGTATTAAGATCTTTTATTGATTTCGATGCTCAGAATATTCATTATGACTACCCGTTTTTTAACAAAAAATTTATTAAAATAAATGCGATTCGTATTGATGTGGCTTTTTGATTCTGGTGCCGGATTTTTGAACAGCGGGGGACGAATATATTCTCAATTGGCGGGCAGACCAATAAAGAGGACGGATTTATTTTTGCTGCCAGCTTCGAAGGTGTTGTTATGGAGTAACAAATAAATCCGTCCCCTTTCTCGTTGCGTGAGCGAATGGATAGTGCCGGATGCGTATTCAAATATGTGGTTTTTTCACCTGAGTCTGAGGTTGAAGCGGATGAAAGCATGCATCGACAGGCGCTGATATCGCTTCATGAGTTGCTGATGATAGAGGCGATGGAGTGGCACGAAAATCTCATCAAAGATCCAAAATATAAGGATCATCCCGAACCGCTGATTAGTTGGGATTTAGACAATGCCATAGCTACTCCGCTCAGTCGGGATGAAGTGCGGAATCTGACATCGACTGATAAAACCGACATTTTTGAACGTTTAGCGTTATACGCCTGCTTTGTAAATCCTCCATATCGTGCTCAGTTTAAAAGGGGGAAGATGGAGGCACAGTCGGTTTTTCTGGAATGGTGCGAACTCCTGGGGTTAAACGAAATAGATGATGTCTCAGTGGTGAATTGGGTCGAGGGGCTCAACACGGGACTGCATGGTTATGACGAAAAAATTTCAGGCGTAGAATCATGGAGCAACTATTTTGATGCTGGCTTGGAGTGGTGGGGGGTGTGGTGTCTTACGATTTGGAATCCCAAGCGTCGAACTATTAGCGCGTTGATTGCAAGCACCACAGACTGATTTGGCTGTTTAGGAATCTTGCAGCGATCGCGAAATTTCTGGGCAAGGTCGTCGGAAGTTTCCTTCAAGATGTAGCGGTTTCCATGAACTGGTGGGCGCTGGCTTACAGGGATAGTCTTTCACTGTCACTGCGGAAGCGGTGGCAGGGTGTAGGAACCCTTACTCCAACGTGCATCAGCGCTGTCGGTTGATTGCGGCACTTTAATAGTGTCCGTAACATCGTTCGCGGCGGCTGTGTGCGGGACACGCTTCGGCGTGGCTGAGTTGGAGTACCTCAGTTTCCTACTCCCGCGCGCGGCTGCCACCCAAACCCGTAGGAAAGGTCGTTGGCAGCTTCAAACGTACTCTAAGGATGTTCAAAAAATGACGACGCTAACCCCCGATCCACCCTACGAAAAAATAATCCCTCATCCCGAAAACCGCTTCATGGCATTGACCGGCAACTGCACCGATATGCCCACCCTGTTCGTCGATACCCACGCGCCGCTCGATGTTTTATACGACGCTGCCAACTATCGAATTCGCGCCGTTACGCAGGTGCTTGAGAACATGTCGATGCGCGGTTCAGTCGAGTGCGAATCCTTCATTCTCAGCGACTTTGCCTTGCTCTGCGCCATTCCATTGCGCGATGGCTGTGATGTGCTGGATGTGATTGGGCGGCGGTTGCGGGCTCGGCCTTCGGAGTAAGGCTGCTGCAAGATCGTTCCCACGCTCTGCGTGGGAATGCAGCCGTGACGCTCTGCGTCACATCGGTGTCAGGCGCGAATTCGATTGCGTGGCTGGAACGCGGAGCGTCCCTTGAGGCATTCCCACGCGGGAGCGTGGGAACGATCAGCGTGCAGAGTAGCCGCTCAGCCACCAACCCCTGACGTCCAGCCCCGTACAAGGTAAACTTCCCGGCCTTCGCAGGAGCAATCATGAATTATCGTCACGCCTTCCATGCCGGCAATCACGCCGATGTGTTCAAACACCTGACTTTGACCCGCCTCATCGCCTTGATGTCGCGCAAGGAGCAGCCGTTTGCCTATCTCGACACTCACGCCGGCATTGGTCTGTATGACCTGCAGGGCGATCAGGCGAGCCGTACCGGTGAGTACCTGGAAGGGATCGCGCGGTTGTGGGATCAGCCGGATTTGCCGGCGCTGACTGCCGATTACATGAAGGTGTTGCACGACATGAACCCGGATGGCCAGTTGCGCTATTACCCGGGGTCGCCGGAGTTGGCGCGGCGTCTGACGCGGCCGCAGGATCGGCTGATGCTCAACGAGAAGCACCCCGAAGACGGCTTGCTGCTCAAGGACAACATGGCCGGTGATCGTCGGGTGAAGGTGCATTTGGGCGAAGGCTGGCATGTGTCGCGGGCGATGTTGCCGGTGCAGGAGAAGCGGGCGGTGATGTTGATTGATCCGCCGTTCGAACAGCTCGATGAGATGCAGCGTTGTGCGGCGTCGTTGAAAGAAGCGATTGGCCGGATGCGCCAGACGGTGGCGGCGATCTGGTACCCGGTGAAGGATCAGCGCATGTTGCGTCGGTTCTATCAGGATTTGGCGGGTACGGGCGCGCCGAAGTTGTTGCGGGTTGAGTTGCTGGTGCATCCGCTGGATACGCCCAATAGCCTGAATGGTTCGGGGTTGGCGATTGCTAATCCGCCGTGGGGGCTGGAAGAGGAATTGCGTGAGTTGCTGCCGTGGTTGTCCAAGACGCTTGGGCAGACCCAGGGTGGGTGGCAGATGGATTGGTTGATTGCCGAATAGGGTCAATCGACAAGCAAGATCAAAAGATCGCAGCCTCGTTTCACTCGACAGCTCCTACATCGGAATGCGTATTCCCTGTAGGAGCTGTCGAGTGAAACGAGGCTGCGATCTTTTGCTTTTTGGGATTTAGATCGGGCAGGTCACGCCGGTACCGCCAATCCCGCAATACCCTTCAGGGTTTTTCGCCAGGTACTGCTGGTGATACGCCTCGGCGAAGTAGAACGTCGGCGCTTCTTCGATTTCGGTGGTGATGGTGCCTTTGCCAGCCTTGGTCAACTCGGCCTGGAACACTTGCTCGCTGTGCTTGGCGGCGGCCAGTTGAGCCGGGTTGGTGGCATAGATCACCGAGCGGTACTGGGTGCCGATGTCATTGCCCTGGCGCATGCCCTGGGTCGGGTTGTGCAGCTCCCAGAACATCTTCAGCAGTTCTTCATAGCTGACTTTTGCCGGCTCGTAGACCACCAGTACCACTTCGCTGTGGCCGGTCAGGCCCGAGCAGACTTCTTCGTACGTCGGGTTCGGCGTAAAGCCGCCGGCGTAACCCACCGCCGTACTGACCACGCCTTCGCGCTGCCAGAACTTGCGCTCCGCGCCCCAGAAGCAGCCCAGGCCGAAGATTGCGAAATCCACGTCCATCGCGAACGGGCCCAGCAGCGGGGCGTCGTGGACGAAGTGTTTTTCCGGCACGGTCATTGGGGTTTCGCGGCCAGGCAGAGCTTGTTCTTTAGTCGGGAGCACGTTTTTGTTCACCAGGATTTCCGAGCGCAGAACCATGATCAGTCCTCTCAGTCAGGTTGAGATGTAAATAAACAGACCACCAGTGTGCCCAATGATGCCAAGTTAATCACTACCTTGTGGGAGCGGGCCAGGCAGAAAGAGCATTCAGCCTTATTCAGGCGATCGGACCACGCGGGTAGCGTTTGAGCTTTTCGATCAGCTCGGAACCCGGGATTGGTCGGTCGAACAGGTAACCCTGACCGACGTCGCAACGGTGGCGTCGCAAGAACGCAAGCTGCTCGGCCGTCTCGATGCCTTCAGCCACGACCTTGAGTTTCAGGTTGTGGGCCATGGCGATCACCGCGGAGGTGATTTCCATGTCGTCCTGGTTGTCCGGGATTTCGTGGATGAAGCTTCGATCGATCTTGATGATGTCGATCGGGAATTTTTTCAAGTAACTGAGCGACGAGTAACCGGTGCCGAAGTCATCCATGGCCAGGGTCAGGCCCAGACGCTTGAGCTGATCGAGCTGCAGGTGGGTATCTTCGGTGGCCTCCAGCAGCAGGCCTTCGGTCAGTTCCAGTTCCAGCAGGTTCGCCGGCAGTTCTTCTTCCTTGAGGATGTTGGCGATGGACGCTACCAGGTCCGGGTCGGAGAACTGTTTGGGCGACAGGTTGATCGCCACTTGCAGATTACCCAGGCCGGCGGCGGTCAGGTCTTTGCTCATGCGGCAGGCCTGGCGGGCGATCCATTTGCCGATCGGAATGATCAGCCCGGTTTCTTCGGCAACGCTGATGAACTGGTCCGGGCGAATCATGCCTTTTTCCGGATGGTTCCAGCGCAGCAGCGCTTCCATCCCCAGCAGGCGACCGCTGCGCAGGCACAGCTTTGGCTGGTAGAACACGTCCAGCTCGTTCTGGGTGAGGGCGCGGCGCAGGTTGTTCTCGACGAAGAGCTTGTAGCTGGCCTCGGCATTCAGTGCTTCGGTGAACACTTGCACCTGGTGCTTGCCGTTGGCCTTGGCCTTGTGCAGCGCCAGGCCGGCGTTGCGCATCAGCGTCTGAGGGTCGCGACCATGCAGCGGCGCGCAGGCCAGGCCCACGGAGCCGGTAACGCTGATTAATTGGTTATCGACGAACATCGGCTTGTCGAGGGTTGCCAGCAATTGGTTGGCGACCTGCTGGCCCGTCGAGAGGTCAGTGTCGTCCAGCAGCACCGCGAACTCGTTACTGGCGAAGCGAGCCAGACTGCCGCTCGGGCTCAGGCTGTTGCGTAAGCGTCGGGCCAGGCTGATCAGCAGTTTGTCGCCGGTCTGGTGGCCGAGGCTGTCGTTGATCCGCTTGAAGTTGTCGATGTCCACCAGCAGCAGGCTGATCGGCGTGTCGCTGTCTCGGGCGAAGCGTTCATCAAGGTTGCGGATGAACGCCGGGCGGTTGCCGAGGTTGGTCAGGTTGTCGGTATAGGCCAGGCGCTCGATGCGCTGCTGGGCGAGCTTGGTCTGGGTGATGTCTTCGTAGATGCCGATGTAGTGCGTCAGCTCACGGTTGTCGCCGTAGACCTTGGAAATCGACAGCTGGCCCCAGTAGGGTTCGAGGTTTTTGCGCCGGCTCTTGAACTCGCCCTGCCAACTGTTGCTCTTGGCCAGCGCCGACGGCGCGTCGAACAACAGTTCGCTGAGGTTTTCCAGTGCCGGCAGTTCCGACAGCCGCTGGCCGTGGACTTCCTCGGTGGTGTACTGGGTGATAGCGGTAAAGCTTGGGTTGACGTACTCCACCACGCCATCGCAATTGACCAGCAGGAAGGCGTTGGCGCTTTGCTCCACCGCACGCTGGAACAAGTGCAGGGCGCTGGTGGCGGTGCGGCGGTTGTGGTTGTTGATGACCTGGGCGAACTGATCCGCCAGCTCGCCGGCAAAGGCGATTTCGTCCGACTGCCAGGCACGGGTTGCACCGATCTGCTCCAGGCAGAGCACGCCGACCACTTGGCCGTCGACGCGGATGCTGGCATCGAGCATGGCGTTGACGTCGCGCGGGCGCAGGCTCTCGGCTATTTCCCGGGTGCGCGGGTCGCGCATGGCGTTGTGGGCGTCGATGGCACGGCCGGTGTGCAAGGCTTCGAGGTAATCGGGGAAACCACTGGCATCGATCGGCTCCGGCAGTCGGTGATTGCGGGTGGCGCGGTGATAGGCTGAAATCGGCGTCAGTAGTGAGCCGTCGAGGTTCCAAAGGCTGGCGCAGTCGATTTCATAGATATCGCAGGCACTGCGGGTGATCAGCTCGGCGGCTTCTTGCAAGGAATTGTTGGTGCTGTAGCGCTGGCGGGTCAGCAGCAGAATCAGATCTTGCTGGGCGCGCACCCGATCCAGGTGCTGCAGTTGTTCCTGCTGGGCGCGTTGATTGAGTTCCAGGGCAATTTGCAGGCGTGAGTTCTGGGTTTCCAGGTCCAGCGCCGGCAGCAGCGGTTCATCGATGAACAGGCCGTCTACCACCATCAGGTAGCCGCGTAGCAGGTGTCGATTGTGTTGTTTGTAAGCTTCGCCCAGTTCCAGCAGGCTCAGTACCCCTGCGGCGGTGTGCAAGGTGTAGCGGATCAGGTAATGCGGGCTATTGGTGAGTTGCTGCTGGATCGTGTCATGCAGTTGATAGCGCGCTTCGGGCTCCATCAGGCTGGCATAGGGCGAGCCGACCAGAGCACAGAGCTCCACTGCCGGCAGGCCAAACTGTCGTTCGCAATTGGGGTCGAGAAACAGCAGCGCCCAGCTCGGTTCATTCAGCCGTTCGAAACGCAGCATGCCGAGCCGCGAGGGCACAGGCAACTGCGTCACTACCTCGGCCACCATACGGCTGGCGGCATCGGGTTGGCTCTTCATATAGAGGGAAACTCGCTTCGAATATGCTGATCGCGCCGGGCTCTCGCCCTCTTTACTGTTGTCTGCGGCAAGGTTGCATCATTGCGACACCGACTGACAAGAGACATGAAGGCCAAGTGCTATAAGAATATGTCGGCAGGTGTGAAGAATTCTCCAGCGAGGGGTTGAAAGTAATGTTGTGAGTCAAAAAGGCTCGCAGCCTTCGGCAGCTCCTGCAAGGCTGCGATCTTTTCCGCAATCAACGCAGTTTTATGGTTATCGACTGCAGTTGGTTGCCATCCCGATCGTGATAATTGACGCGAACCTGTTCAGCATCGACGACCAGATGCGCGAAATTATCCTGGCTGATCACCTCACTGGTCAGCTCATGCTGATAATCTCCCGCGGCCGTTCGGGCTAACGCTTGGTCGAAGATGAAGGTCGATGCCTTGGCATACGGCAGCAGCTTGCTGTTGCACAGCGGTGAAGACACGATGGTGTGAACTTCGAAGCCCGGTACCTCACTGTGAGTCAGGCGACTGGTCAGCGAGCCGTGGACATCACCGGAAATGAAGAAGACGTTCTTGATGCGATGCGTACGAATCGTCTCCAGTAGCCTTAGTCGTTGTTCCGGGAAGGCTTTCCAGGCGTCATCACCGTGCAGCTTGCGGTCGGGGTAGAACATGACGCTGGTGACCACGAATTTGACCCGGGCCGGGCTGTTGATCAGCCATTTGAGCAGTGCCTGTTCCTGTTCTTCATCAAGAATGCGGCGGTCGCTGGCCGACAGATTGCGTCGGGTTCGGCTGTCGGTAATAAACCATTCGATATCGCCCTCGGTGAATTGATACCAATAGTGCGGCAGCAGTGCTCTGTTTACTTGCCCGTTGGCAAGCAGTTCATGTACGGGGCTGTGGCTGACCTGATAGAGCTCATACGCTGCCATGGCATTTTTGTATAAGTAAATATCACTCTTACTTGCATTGGCTGGCCAGTTGTCTTCAATTTCATGGTCGTCGAGGATCATGTAAGTTGGCACGCCGGACATTAACGCCGATATATGAGGCTGAGAAAAAGCCGTGCGGTATTTGCTGAGGATGTCCTTGTATTCCCGGTCGGGGGCCACGAGGTTCAGATCATCGACGTAGATTTGGTCGCCAGTCATCAGCATGGCGCTGATGGGCGGTTCGGCGTGTTCCGCCAGGTTTGTGATCGAGGCAAAGATCCGGTCGCCCACATGCGGGGCCGACGCAATGCCGGCGGTCATTCGCAGGTAACGACATGAGCCGACGATATAAGCCCGTGGCGTGGTGGTTTTGCTGGACTGCGTGCGAAAGCGATAGATCTCCCGCGGCCATTGCAGCGGCAGTTCCTGAGCCGTCTCCACGGTATGCACCGGGCTCATGGGGCTGAACCAGCCCGCCTGGTATTCATAGTCGGTATCGGTGGCAAGGTCGTTGAGGGCAATCACATCGGACATATCGCGCAAGATAGTCAGTTTTACAAAAACGCCTTTGGACCAGTGGTCCTCGCCGGTGCGTCGATAACGGATGCCTGCAAATACCAAGGCGTCATTCTGTAATTCGCCGCGCAAAAAAATGCGGACATGGTTAGTTGTAGTGTGGCCAATAATCGGGCCGACAGTCGGTTTGAACATGTTCGAATCCATTCGAAGTAATGCTAACTAAGCAGATTAGGTTGTCGAAGTTTCTATTGGAAATTCTCCAAACTAAGCCTAGTTATTGGCACGCAAAAAATATCGGGCGGAAGTGGACTCGAGTTGTAGGCGGTGTAAGCCATGAGTGTAGGAATAAGGTGCAGAGGAGGGCTTTCTTCAGGGCAAAAAAAGCCCCGCCAAATTGGCGGGGTTGAGGTACGAGCGTGGCGCTCGGAAAACATGGAACGCGACAGGCCCTCCCGTGAAGGAGGGCCGGCCGGTGTTACAGCAGGATGGTGCGGATGTCCGCCAGCAGGTCGCTCAGACGCTTGGTGAAGCGTGCCGCAGCGGCGCCGTTGATCACACGGTGATCGTAGGACAGCGACAACGGCAGCATCAGTTTCGGCTGGAAGGCTTTGCCGTCCCAGACTGGCTGGATGGTTGCCTTGGAAACACCGAGGATCGCCACTTCCGGCGCGTTGACGATCGGCGTGAAGCCGGTGCCGCCAATGTGGCCGAGGCTGGAAATGGTGAAGCAGGCGCCTTGCATGTCGTCAGCGGTGAGCTTTTTGTCGCGGGCCTTGGCGGCCAGCACGGCGGCTTCGGCTGCCAATTGCAACAGGCTCTTCTGGTCGACGTTCTTGATGACCGGTACCAGCAGGCCGTCCGGGGTGTCGACCGCGAAGCCGATGTTCACGTACTTCTTGCGGATGATCGCCTTGCCGCTTGGCGCCAGCGAACTGTTGAAGTCCGGCAGTTCCTTGAGCAGGTGCGCGCAGGACTTGAGCAGCAACGGCAGGATGGTCAGCTTGACGCCAGCCTTCTCTGCAACGGCTTTCTGAGCAATACGGAACGCTTCCAGCTCGGTGATATCAGCCGAATCGAACTGAGTCACGTGAGGAATGTTCAGCCAGCTGCGATGCAGGCTCGACGCGCCGATTTGCATCAGACGAGTCATCGGCACTTCTTCGATTTCACCGAAGCGGCTGAAGTCCACGACCGGAATCGGCGGGATGCCCGCACCGCCGGTTGCACCAGCTGCAGCGGCCGGTGCTTCCTTGGCCTTCTGCATCATGGCTTTGACGTAAACCTGCACGTCTTCTTTCAGGATGCGACCGTGCGGACCGCTGGCACCAACGGCGCTCAGCTCGACGCCGAATTCACGGGCGAGTTGGCGAACAGCCGGGCCTGCATGAACTTTGGCGCCTGGCTTGGCCGGGGCAGCAACAGGTGCGGCCGGAGCCGGAGCAGCAGGCGCAGCAGCGGCTGGAGCAGGAGCGCTCGGTGCAGCAGCGGCCGGGGCCGGAGCCGCAGCAGGTGCCGCGCCTTTGACTTTCAGCTTCAGGATCAGGTCGCCGGTACCGACTTCGTCATCCAGCTTGATGGAAACGCTTTCCACCACGCCAGCGGCAGGCGATGGAATTTCCATGCTCGCCTTGTCGGATTCCAGAGTGATCAGCGACTGGTCGGCGACGACGGTGTCGCCAGCCTTGACCAGCACTTCGATGATCTTGGCCTTGCCCGCCGAACCGATGTCCGGGACGTGAATGTCCTGGACAGTGTCGGCAACCGGAGCCGCCGGAGCCGGAGCGGCAGCGGCTGACGCTGGAGCAGCGGCAGCAGGCGCAGCAGCCTGGGCTGGAGCGGCCGCAGCCGGTGCCGCAGCACCCGCCACTTCCAGGTCCAGAATCAGGTCGCCGGTGCCGACTTCGTCGTTGAGCTTGACGCTGATGGCCTTGACCACACCAGCGGCAGGCGATGGAATTTCCATGCTGGCCTTGTCGGATTCCAGGGTGATCAGCGATTGATCAGCCGCGACGGTGTCGCCGACCTTGACCTGGATCTCGATGATCTGGGCCTTGCCCGACGAACCGATGTCCGGCACGTGCACTTGCTGAACGCTGGCAGCAGCAGGCGCTGCGGCTGGAGCGGTCGGCGCTTTGGCGGCAGCAGGCGCAGCTTCAGCCTTGGCAGCCGGCGCAGCGGCAGCCGCAGGGGCC
>NZ_AKJB01000074.1:0-19427 GCF_000282555.1 Pseudomonas sp. GM102
CCCCCGCCACAACCAGCGGCTGTTGGGCGGCAGAATGATCGCCCCGGCCGCCGCACACACCAGCATGCCCATGATCATGGCGATGTAGTCGTTGATGAAGGCGTAAGGGTTGTAAACCGTGAGGTTGTCCGGCACCGAACCGGTGCTGAAGAAGATCAACAATCCCAGGCCAACACCGGCGTATTGCGGCCGTGAGGTCAGGAACGACCCGAGCACAATCACCGGTGCGAGCATCACGCAGAGCAAGGGAAAACCGTCGATCAAGGGGAAGATGAAGAACATCTCGACGAAGCCGATCAGCGCCCCGAGCAACGTCCCGCAAGCCATCTGAAACGCCATGCGCTTGGGGTTCGGTGTCGCCGCTGAAAGGCCGACAGTAGCGGCAGCGATCAGGGTCATGGTCGCCCCGCTCGGCCACGCGGTGGCCACCCAGTAACTACCGAGCACCACGAGAATGAACGCTGCGCGAATGCCCGACGCCGCCGAGGCCAGCCAGTTGGTTTGCGGGGTGAAGGGCTCGTCCCAACGTTCACGTTCGTGGCGGTGATCGGCCAGAGATGCGTGGGTCTGTGCATAGCTGTGCAGGTCGTCGACGAAGCGATAAAGCAGCTCGTAGGCGGTGTGAAAATCCAGCTGCTCGGCGTCGCTCGGAGCACTCTCCTGAAAGGTCGCCCGCAGGCTGCGGACTCGCGCCGGCAAGTTTTCCTTATAGGTCGCCAAAGCGCTGGCCAGGCGTGCAGCGTCGAAGCTGGTCAAGGCGCGACCGCTGAAGCCGTCGAGCGCTTCGGCCAGATCCTGCAACCCCGGTTTGATCGCCGCAACAACCTGGTCAGTGCCGCTGTTGCGCAGGCGTTCGAGCAACTGATGCAGGGCATTGAAGCGCGTGGTAATACCCATGAACTCGCTGTTCAGGCGACTGAGCCGACCATTGCGCCGACGCATGTGCGGGTCTTCGAACACCGTCACGCTGCGCAGGCCTTCCAGCCCAACCGCCTCGGCGATGAAGCGCACATTGTCAGCTTCGAAAGCTTCGCGCCGACTGCGACCGCGCAAGCCATCGGTGACGAACAGCGCGAACACGCCGAAGCGCTGATACAAGGCATTGCGCATCGCAGCGCTGGCGGTTTGCGGCAGGATCGCGGCGCTGACCAGCGTAGAGCAGATAATCCCCAGGGAGATTTCCAATACGCGCCAGACCGCCGCCATGAATGCGCCGTCGGGGTGAGCCAATGCAGGCAGTCCGACCATCGCCGCCGTATAACCGGCGAGCACAAATCCGTAGGCGCGGAAGTTGCGATAACGCGCCGCGCCGGCCGAGCAGAGGCCGACCCAGATCGCCAGCGAGCCGAGGAACAGTCCCGTGTTCTGCGCAAACAGGGCAATCAACGCGACCATCACCGCCGACCCGGCCAACGTGCCGAGGAAGCGATAGAAGCTCTTGGCGAATACCTGGCCGCTTTGCGGTTGCATGACGATGAACACGGTGATCATCGCGGTGCGCGGTTGCGGCAATTCAAGGCGCATGGCCAGCCACAGGGTCAGGAACGCCGCGAACAGCACCTTGAAAATGTACACCCAGGTCACGCCGTCGCTGCGTGCCCAGTCGAAGAACCCCCTGCGCCATTCAAGGGAATACAGCCAGCGCAAAGGTGCGGGCAAGGGAGTCATGGGATTTTTGCTCATTGAGATTCGGTCAAGACGCAGAACCTGTGGGAGCGGGCTTGCCCGCGATGGCGGTGTGTCAGGCGCCATCAATGTCGGATGTGATGACGCCATCGCGGGCAAGCCCACTCCCACAGGGTTTGTGTTCAACGCAAAAGAACCGGGGTTTTCGGGGGGTGGGTTTTCTCGGCGTTCGGCACGTCATTGCCCGCACCGAGTCCACCGCCAAGCGCCGTCACCAACTCGGCATGAGCGCTCAACCGCGCAGCCTGAACCTGCTGCCGCACTTGTTGCTGCTTGAACAACAAAGTCTGCGCATTGAGCACGTTGAGGTAATCGGTGAGCCCACGCTGATACGCGATCATCGCGATGTCGTAGGTCTTCTGCGCCGAGGCCACCGACTCGGCGGCGAAAGCCTGTTGCTTGTCCATCGACTCACGACGAATCAACTGGTCGGAGATGTTCTTCAGTGCATTGACCAGCGTCTGGTTGTACCTGGCCACCGCGATGTCATAACCCGCCGAGGCCTCGCCCAACTCCGCACGCAAGCGGCCACCGTCGAAGATCGGCAACGAGATCGCGGGGCCGACGCTGTAGTTGAGCTTCTTGCCGGTCAAAAACTCCAGCGCCCCACCGCCGGTGGCCATGTAGCCGAGGCTGCCGACCAGATCGACGTTGGGGTAGAAGCCCGCGTGAGCCACATCGATACCTCGCGCCTGCGCCGCCACTTGCCAGCGACTGGCGACCACGTCCGGGCGTTGACCGAGTAATTGCGCCGGCAGTGACGACGGCAACTTCAGCGCCGCGACTAACGACAGCGCCGGCCGTTGCAACTGCGCCCCCTCCCCCGGCCCCTTACCGGCCAGCGCGGCGAGTTGGTTACGGCTGAGGGCGATTTCTTCGTCCAGCGCATCGATTTGCCGATGGGTTTCCGGCAATGGTGTTTCAGCCTGGCTGACTTCGAAGTGGGTGCCGATGCCGCCGTCCAGACGTTTCTGTGCCAGGTCGAGTATTTGCTGTTGCTGCTTCAAGGTCGCGACGACGATGTCCCGTTGTGCGTAATGCAACGAAAGCTCGATGTAGGCGCGCACGATGTTGTTCTGCAATTCGAGCTGGGCCTGCCGTGCTTCGGCGGCGCTCATGTGGGCCATGTCCACGGCACGTTCGGTGGCGTTGCTTTCCCGTCCCCAAAGGTCGAGGGCATAGCTGAAACCTAGCGCGGCGTTGTTGTCCCAGGTTGTGGTGTTGGCCAACTCGCCGGGGCCGTAGAACTGATCGGTCGGCCAGTTGTGGCGCTTGAGGGTGGATTGGCCATTGATCTGCAACGACTCGGCAGACTCGGCAACGCCGGCCATGGACCGGGCCTGTCGCACTCGTGCAGCGGCAATGGCCATGCTCGGACTGCCTTGCAGGGCGAGGTCGATCCAGCGGTTCAGTTGCGGGTCGCCGTAGGCTTGCCACCATTGGGCGGTGGGCCAGTGCGCGTCTTGTTCGGCGCTCTGAATGGCTTCATCGGTGGCCAATGCATGGGCTTGCAGCGCCTTGCCCTGTGGGGCAATACCGCCGGTTCCGATGCAGCCGCTGATTGCCAGGGTTAAAGCCAAAACACTGAGCGTCTTGAGCGCTCTGTTGATGCGACGCGGCACTGCTGCAAATTCCTGAGGTGGAGAGGCACGGAGAACTTCTGGGAACGGGCTTTTTGTGGCGAGGGGGCTTGCCCCCGTTCGGCTGCGCAGCAGTCGTAAACCGGTCACCGCATTCTGATTGAAGATCGCGGTGACCGGTTTTAGGGTCGCTGCGCAACCCAACGGGGGCAAGCCCCCTCGCCACACAAGCCCGCACCTACAGGGGCGCAATTCTAGGGGTGGGCCTTGTTGGCGATAAGCCGGGATTCTTGTGAATCTTTGTTACCGTTAACGCGATAATCCCTTGGTCGCGCCTTTAGTCGCCTGTAAAGAATCAGCAACTTCGTGTCACAATTTGCCATTCGCCAAGAGAGCACCCCATGGACACTTTGCAAAACATGCGCGCCTTCAGCTGCGTGGCCGAGGCCGGCAGCTTCACCGCCGCCGCCGTGCAACTCGACACCACCACGGCCAACATCTCGCGCGCGGTCTCCAACCTGGAAGCTCACCTGCAAACCCGTCTGCTCAACCGCACCACCCGCCGCATCGCCCTGACCGAGGCCGGCAAGCGCTATCTATTGCGTTGCGAGCAGATCCTGGCCTACGTCGAAGAGGCCGAAGCCGAGGCCAGCGACGCCCACGCGCGCCCGGCCGGGCAACTCAAGGTGCACACCATGACCGGCATCGGTCAGCACTTCGTGATCGACGCCATCGCCCGCTACCGCAAAACCCACCCGGACGTGACCTTCGACCTGACCATGGCTAACCGCGTGCCGGATCTGCTCGACGAGGGCTACGACGTGTCCATCGTGCTCGCCAGCGAACTGCCCGACTCGGGCTTCGTCTCCCAGCGATTGGGCATTACCTACAGCATCGTTTGCGCGTCGCCCGCCTATGTAAAAGCCAACGGCTGCGCGCACAAACCCAGCGATTTGCTCAACCACGCCTGCCTGCGCCTGGTGAGCCCGGTCATCCCGCTGGAGAAATGGGCCTTCGACGGGCCTGATGGCCAGGAAATGGTCACCATCAACAGCTCACCGTTTTTGGTGAACTCCGCTGATGCGATGAAGACTGCAATCACCAGCGGCATGGGGGTTGGCGTCTTACCGGTGTACGCGGCGATTGAAGGGCTGCGCAACGGCACGCTGGTGCGGGTGATGCCGAAATACCGCTCGCAGGAACTGAATCTGTATGCGATCTACCCATCGCGGCAGTATCTGGATGCGAAGATCAAGACCTGGGTCGAGTACTTGCGTGGGTCGTTGCCGGAGATACTGGCGGCGCATCAGGCGGAATTGGCGGCGTATGAATTGAGTGAGAGTTTGGGTGGGGCGCGGTTGGCGAATTGAGCTACAGACGGTCCTACAAATCGCCGAGATTCAGGGACGTTTCCGACGCGTTTTGACGGTTGGTGTGTGGGACGGGAGATGGGTAGGCTTTGGGGGTCGCTGACGCATCAGCGATCAGGTCTGGAAAACCTGGATCAATTCTTTACCTCAGCACATGGCATACTGCGGCGCTTTTTTCTGCTCGCAATGTTATGGCGGCTGTGCGCGGGAGACCTTCGGGTCTGCCGGGTTTTGGTGGGATTGACCGGTTTTTCCAGTCCGCGCACGGCTGCCACCCTTTGTCTGGAAAACAAAAGTGGCAGCTCCATTAATCCCAGCATGGAGTAACGCACTTATGTTCAAGCCGACACCAAATCCCCCTCACATACCCAGCCACTTGTTCCAGGTTGCCCCCGACTCCACCACCGAAACCTTATTGGTCTACGCCTGCGAATCCCTCGCCTCGGCCAGCGTCATGGCCAGTGACTTCGCCGGTTTTCTCGAAGGCACTCATCGCAATACCATGCTGGGCATCCAGCAGGTCATCATGCTGGGCGAACTGGCGGTGAATCGAGTACCGGACAACGTCGACCCACAAGACTGACCCGTACCTGCAGGAGTCGAGCTTGCTCGCGATGACGGTTCAACATTCAACATTGATGCTGGCTGTCCCATCGCAATCGCGAGCAAGCCTCGCTTCATGTAGGAGCTGCCGAAGGCTGCGATCTTTTGATCTTGAAAATCCAGATCAAAAGATCGCAGCCTTCGGCCAGCTCCTACGCACAACAGCGAAAAAGAATGTTAGCGTGCTTGGCATTCTCCAAGCCCGACGAGCCGCCTCCAATGAAAAAAACCGTCCTCGCCTTCAGCCGTATCACCCCACCGATGATCGAACGTCTGCAACAAGACTTCGACGTGATCGTGCCGAACCCGAAAAACGGCGACATCAATGCCCAATTCAATGAAGCCCTGCCCCACGCCCACGGCCTGATCGGCGTCGGCCGCAAACTCGGTCGCGCGCAACTGGAAAGTGCCGCAAAACTGGAAGTGGTCTCCAGCGTCTCGGTCGGCTACGACAACTACGACCTCGCCTACTTCAACGAACGCGGGGTCATGCTCACCAACACCCCCGATGTCCTCACCGAAAGCACCGCCGACCTGGCCTTCGCCTTGCTCATGAGCAGCGCCCGCCGCGTTGCCGAGCTGGACGCATGGACCAAGGCCGGCCAATGGCAAGCCACCGTCGGCGCGCCGTTGTTCGGTAGCGATGTGCATGGCAAAACCTTAGGGATTGTCGGCATGGGTAACATCGGCGCGGCCATCGCTCGTCGCGGTCGGCTGGGCTTCAACATGCCGATTATCTACAGCGGCAACAGCCGCAAGACCGAGCTGGAACAGGAGCTCGGTGCGCAGTTCCGCAGCCTCGACCAGTTGCTGGCCGAAGCCGATTTCGTCTGTCTGGTGGTGCCGCTCAGCGAAAAAACCAGACACCTGATCAGCCACCGTGAACTGGCGCTGATGAAACCGAGCGCCATTCTGGTGAACATCGCCCGCGGCCCCGTAGTGGATGAACCGGCGCTGATCGAAGCGCTGCAAAACAACCGGATTCGCGGCGCCGGCCTGGACGTCTACGAGAAAGAACCGCTGGCCGAGTCGCCATTGTTCCAACTGAAAAACGCCGTGACCTTGCCGCACATCGGCTCGGCGACTCACGAAACCCGTGAAGCCATGGCCAACCGTGCCTTGGCCAACTTGCGCAGTGCCTTGTTGGGTGAGCGGCCGCAAGATCTGGTAAACCCACAAGTGTGGAAAGGCTGACTAAATAAGGGCAGGCGGTTAAAACGCCTGCCCGCTAAGTTTCCCGACGCCCCAACCAAACTACAAATAATAAATCACGTACAAACATCACACACTTTGAAATTCAGTCATTCGCCAAAAAACCAGTCAGCACTATAGACTCTCCTTACTTACCCGACCGTGACGGGAACCCACCAAGGAGCACAACTATCTTGCACCCTCTAAACACCGACCAAATCATCAGAATCAGCAAAACGGCCCTTATGTTTTTTGTGAGCCTGTTTGGTTTGCTCATGATGTATAGCAACTTCACCGACTATGCTACCAACTACGAATACGTCGGGCACGTCCTGAGCATGGACACCACTCGAGAGAGCCTTAAATACAGTAATCGGGCCATCACCTCGCCCATGCTCCATCACCGAATCTACTGGATCATCATCACGCTCGAAGTCATTTACACCGTCTTTTGCCTCATGGGAACTTATCAACTACTGAAAAATATAAACAAAGACGCAGACTTGTTTCATGAGGCCAAAAAATTCGCACTTCTCGGATTGCTTATCGCCATTTTCATTTATTACGTAGGCCTGCAAGTTGTCGGCGTTGAGTGGTTCAATATGGACCTTTCGGAAACATGGAACTATAAGGACTGGGCGCGACATATCGTCGATTTCATATTTCCACTGCTGATCTATATTGCAATTCGGACTGAGCGCTGAACGTGATCCGAACCGATCTTCAGCACGTCAGGCCAACTTGCCGTTACCTTGCATCACCGGGGCCTTGGGTTTACGGAACACCAGCACATTACCCAACATCACCAGCACCAGCCCCACCAGTGCCGGCGCCGTCCATTGATAGCCTTCGACAAACGCCGACACATTAAGCGCCACCACCGGAAAGAGTACGGTGCAATACGCCGCCCGCTCCGGCCCCATGCGCCCGACCAGCGTCAAGTAGGCGGTGAAGCCGATCACCGAGCCGGGAATGACCAGGTACAGCAACGATCCGATGTAGCGGGCATTCCATTCCATGTCGAACGGGATGCCTTTGACCAGACACCACACCGTCAACATCGCCGCGCCATATGCCATGCCCCAGGCGTTGGTGGTCAGGGGTTTCAGGCCGGCCTTCTGTTGCAGACTCGACAGCATGTTGCCGGCCGAGAAACACAAGGTGCCGAGCAGCGCCAAGCCCAACCCGAGCAAGGTTTGCGGGCTGGCGGTATGACCGGCCAGCTCCGGCCAGAACAACAGGCCAAGCCCGAGCAAGCCCAACGCGCCGCCCATCAGCACGTTACGGGCAATTTTCTGGCCGAAGAACACCCGCGCATTGAAGGCGTTCCACAAGGTGGCGGTGGAAAACACCACGGCGACCAGACCGCTGGGGATCCACTGGCTGGCGGTGAGAAAGCACATGAAATTGATGCAGAACAGACACAGGCCCTGAGCCAGGCAAATCAGATGCCCGCGACGGTTCATCACTTGCAGGCGCCGGCTAAGCAGCAACATCACGAACAGCACTAGCGCGGCGAGACCGAACCGATAGACGATCGACACCGGAATCGCCACCACGCCCAGTTGCCATTTCAAGGCGATCCAGGTGGTGCCCCAGATCAGCACGGTCAGCAGATACAACGAAAGGTTCATGGCGACAGCTCCGGGATGGGCAATGCTGTTCACTTTGTGGCGAGCGAGCTTGCTCGCGCAGGGCTGCGTAGCGGCCCCAAGTCCTGGCAAATTTCGCCAGTTTTGTGAGCGCTGCGCACTCAAGCGGGAGCAAGCTCCCTCGCCACAGTGCATTGCCTGATTAGGGGTCCAGTGTGCTGCGCCAATCGTGGGCGCACTTGCATAAACTTGCGCTTTTGTCGGCCGGCGGGCTGGCAGGCCAACGTCTACGGAGTAGGATGCAAGGCGTTGGAGAGAACCGATCATGGCCGCACTGGAATCCTTGCAAGTCTTTCAAGCGCTTAACCGCTCGCCCAATGCTCGCCTGGAGCACAGCGCCGAGCTCGGTGACGGCATGGCTGCGGCTTTGTGGAACAACCATCACGACGCCCAGGACTACGAAGCGCCGAGCCATCACACCCTGTCGTGCTATATCGCCGGCGGCACCGGCACCTTTCGCCGCGACCAGCCCGGCACCAAGGGCGGCCCGGACAAGCTGTGCATCCTGCCGGCCGACCATCAGTCTGGCTGGGTGATCAACGGCGATATTCGCCTGGCCCACCTGTATTTCAGCCCCGAACAATTTGCCCTTGGCTGCGTCACGCTGCTGGATCGCGAACCTCGGGAATTGCAGTTGCGCGAGCGCACGTTTCTTGAAGACCCGCAGCAAGCCCGGCGCTTTCGGCAGTTGATCACCCTCAACTGGGATGAGCCGGGCGAACGCCTGCTCACCAGCAGCCTGGCTCATGAAATGCTCAACCATGCCCTGCTCAGCCAGGTCGGCGTGCGTGAGGGCTTGCGCCTCAAGGGTGGGTTGGCGGCACATCAACGGCGGCAGTTGGTGGAGTTCATCGACCATCAATTGGCGGAAGCGATCAGCCTTGGGCATTTGGCTGCATTGTGTGCGTTGTCGGAATACCACTTTGCGCGAATGTTTCGTGTGAGCTTCGGTTTGCCACCGCATCAGTATGTGTTGGCTCGGCGACTGAGCCGCGCGCGGGAATTGTTGCGCACAACGTCGCAGCCGTTGGGGGATATTGCGTTGGCGTGCGGGTTTGCCAGTGCGAGTCATTTCACCAATCGGTTTCGGCAGGCACTGGGTGGTACGCCTGGGGAGTATCGGCAGGCGTTTTTGCGGTAAAGCAAGATCAAAAGATCGCAGCCTTCGACAGCTCCTACGCAGGATGCGAACTTCTGGTGGAGCTGTCGCAGGCAGCGATCTTTTTAACGAGTCTGAAGAGATAGCTGCCAGGAGCCGATTGCCGGATGCAGGCCCCGCCCCTACAATGCGAACAATTCTTGTTCTCTAACGTATCTAAATGCGTCCGGAGCGGTTCCGTTGTCGTCAGCCACTACCGTCGAAGTCCTTTATCACGCCCATCACAACTGGCTCACCGGTTGGCTGCGGCGCAAACTCGGCTGCCCTGACAGCGCCGCGGACCTGGCCCAGGACACGTTCATTCGAGTGCTGACGGCACGGGAAACGCCCCAAATCATCGAACCGCGGGCGTTCCTCACCACCATCGCCAAGCGTGTGCTGTTCAATCATTATCGCCGCCAGGATCTGGAGCGCGCCTACCTCGATGCGCTGGCGCAGATGCCGGAAATCGTCGCGCCGTCGGAGGAGGATCGGGCGATCATCCTGCAAACGCTGATGGAACTCGACCAGTTGCTCGACGGTTTGCCGCGCCTGGTCAAGCGCGCCTTTTTGCTGGCTCAGCTCGATGGTTTGACTTATCCACAGATCGCCGCCGAACTGGGCATTTCCATTGCCACGGTCAAACGGCACCTGAACAAAGCGGCGATGCGCTGCTATTTCGCACTATGAACAGCCCTGCGGATTTTTCCTCCAAGGTAGCTGAGCAGGCCGTGCACTGGTGGATGGAAGCCCAGCAAGGGTCGTTGAACCCACGTCAGCAAATCGCCTGGCAGCAATGGCTCAATGCTCATGGCGAACATCGACGGGCCTGGGAGCACATTCAGCGGGTCAATCAACGTTTGCGCGGTTTGTCTTCACCGCTGGCCCATGCCGCCCTCAACGCACCGAAATCCGCCGGCCGTCGTCAGGCGTTGAAGCTGTTGCTGATTCTCGGCGCGGGTTCGGCGGTCACCTGGGGCATGCGCGAGCACACTCCGCTGACGTCGTTGCTGGCCGACTACCGCAGCCCGATCGGCCAGCGACGTAAAGTGCCGCTCGGCGATGGCAGCCAAGTACAGCTCAACACCGCCAGTTCGGTCGATGTGCGAGTCGACGGTCAGCAGCGGCTGATCCGCTTGCTCGAAGGCGAGATGCTGCTGACCGCCATCCAAGCGTTTCAAGTACAGACCGCACAAGGCCTGTTGAAAACCCAAAGTGGGCGGCTGAACGTGCGGCAGTTTTCCGATCGCACTCACGTGGCGGTGTTCGAAGGTAGCGTCGAATTGACGCCCGATGGCGGGTCGCCACGGATGCTGCAAGCCGCCCGGCAGTTGAGCTTTGGCGCACGCGGCATCGGCACTCCCCTGCCACTGGACGCCAACAGCGGTGCCTGGGCCGACGGCATGCTGGTGGCCGCGCACATGCGCCTGGGGGATTTTCTCGATGAACTCGGTCGCTATCGACGGGGGCAGCTTAATTGCGCGGCGAATGTTGCCGACCTGCTGATCTCCGGGACTTATCCACTGGACGACAGCGAGCGGATTCTTGATCTGCTGGAAATCAGTTTGCCGGTGAAGGTGAGACGTTTTACACGGTATTGGGTGACGGTCGAGGCGCGCGCGTAAATGATCGTTCCCATGCTCTGCGTGGGAATGCAGCCCGTGACGCTCCGCGTCACTTCCAGAGCCGAACGCGGAGCGTCCGTTGAGGCATTCCCACGCAGAGCGTGGGAACGATCTTCAAAAACATGAGCCGTTTTTCAGATCTGGCGTGACAGAGAAGGAAAGCCCCCCTTGATTCAACCTTCTCAGGATCGCCTTTCATGCAACCCTTCCGCGTCACACCGCTAACCCGCACCTTGCGCCAACTCTTGCTGGGCGCCAGCCTGAGCTTCGGCGCACTGCCTCTGGTGCATGCCGCCGACACCAAGCCGTATCACATCGCACCGTCCTCGCTGGAGAACGCCCTCAACCAGTTTGGTCGTGAAGCCGGCGTGCTGATCTCCTTTGGCTCGCAAGTCACCCGCGGTGTGCAAAGTCGCGGCCTGGAAGGCAACTACACCCCTTCCGAGGGTTTGAACGCGTTGCTCGAAGGCACCGGCCTGCAAGCCCGCGCCGAGGGCGACAATGCTTTCAGCCTGCAACCGGCGGGGGATGCGGCGCTGGAGCTGGACACTTCGAAAGTGGTCGGCGACTGGCTCGGCGATGCGGCGCAAACCAACGTCTTCGAACATCCTGGCGCTCGCGATGTAATCCGCCGCGAAGAATTCGAACGCCAGGGCGCGACTCAGGCCAAGGATGTGCTCAATCGCATTCCGGGGGTCAATGCGCCAGACAACAACGGCACCGGCAGCCATGACATGGCACTGAACTTCGGCATTCGCGGGCTCAACCCTCGGCTGGCTTCGCGCTCCACGGTATTGATGGACGGCATTCCGGTGCCTTTCGCACCTTATGGTCAGCCGCAGCTTTCGTTCGCGCCGATCAGCATGGGCAACATGGACGCGGTCGACGTGGTACGCGGCGGCGGTGCGGTGCGTTACGGGCCGCAGAACGTCGGCGGTGTGGTCAACTTCGTGACTCGCGCCATTCCCGATGAGCCGACGGTCAAGGGCGGCTTTCAGACCGAAACCAGTCCATCGTCCAGCCATGACGGCTTCAAAACCACCGGCAACCTGCTGGCCGGCGGCACGGGCGATAACGGTTTGGGCGGCGCGATTCTGTACTCGGGCACCCGCGGCGGTGACTGGCGCGAACACAGCGACACCGAAATCGACGACCTGATCCTCAAGGGCAAATACCAGCTCGATGACGCCAACAGTTTCAACGCGATGGCCCAGTATTACGAAGGCAAGGCGGACATGCCCGGCGGGCTGAACGTCGCCGATTACGACGCTGACCCGTACCAGTCGACCCGCCCGAAAGATCAGTTCTGGGGCCGCCGCACAATGTTCAATTTCGGCTATCGCTATCAGGAAGATCGCCGCGAGTTCACCGCCAATACCTTCTTCACCAAGACCCTGCGTAGCGGTTATCTGGACCAGGGCACGTTCCTCTCGCTGTCGCCACGCGAGTATTGGGTGCGCGGCCTGGAAACCCGTTTCGCCCAAGGCTTCGACCTCGGCCAAACCAGCCATGAAGTCGGCGTCGGCTATCGCTACATCAACGAGGCCGGCCACGAACTGCGCTACCGCACACCGATTGCCAGCAACGAACTCCCGACCACCAACAGCCGAAACGACCGCGATACGCGGGGTGGCACCGAGGCCAATGCATTCTTCGTCGATGACCGGATCGACATCGGCAAGTGGACGATCACGCCAGGCATCCGCTACGAGATGATCGAGTCGCAGCAGACCAACAACCTGACCAACGTGAAATACAAAGGCGACTACAACACCGCCCTGCCGGCGTTGAACGTGCTCTATCACCTGACCGACAGCTGGAACCTCTACGCCAATACCGAAGGTTCATTTGGCAGCGTGCAGTACAGCCAGATGCCTAACCGGGTGACCAGCGGCGAAGTCAAACCGGAGAAGGCGCGCACCTGGGAGCTGGGTACCCGCTACGACAATGGCGCGTTGCGTGCCGAGATTGGCGCATTCCTGATCAATTTCGACAATCAGTATGAAAGCAATCAAACCAATGACTCGGTGATCGCCCGTGGCGAAACCCGCCATCAAGGCATCGAAACCAGCATCAACTACGCCCTCGACGATTTGAGCCCGGCGCTGGCCGGTTTCGATGTGTACGCGACTTACGCCTATGTCGACGCGACCATCCGCGAAGACGGGCCAAACAAGGGCAATCGCGTGCCGTTCTCTTCGAAACACAAAGGCACGGTCGGCGTCGGTTATACCGAAGGCGCGTGGAAACTGAACCTGGACAGCAGCTATCAGAGTGACCAGTTCGCTGACAACGCCAACACCTCGGCCGAAAGCGCCGATGGCAGCACCGGCAAGATTCCGGGATACATGTTATTCAGCAGCCGCGCGGCGTATGACTTCGGGCCTAAGTTGTCAGACCTGAATGTGGCGGTGGGGGTGAAAAACATCTTCAACCACCAGTACTTCACCCGCTCGTTCGATGACAACAACAAGGGCAAGTACGTGGGTGAACCGCGGACGGTGTATGTGCAGACTTCAGTCGCGTTTTGATTACTGGCCCTGGGGCAGAGGTCGAACACTTTGTGGCGAGGGAGCTTGCTCCCGCTCGGCTGCGAAGCAGTCGTGAAACCTGCTAACGAGATTTGCCTGACGCACCGCACTGGATGGTTTTGGGGCTGCTTCGCACCCCAGCGGGAGCAAGCTCCCTCGCCACAGGTTTCCATGGAACCACAGGAGCCGGCGAATACCATAAACAAGAACGGGCCTGCATAAGCAGGCCCGTTTTTCAGGTGGAGAGAAAGTGGGAAGGTAAAAAGTAAATCAGGCCTCAGCCGTTTTGTGCAGCCTGTTCGTTCTCGAGAAACTCGTCTTCCAGCAGCGCATCGGCAACAGGCCTTTCGAACGGCACCACAGCGGCACGTGGTTTGCCCCGCAGTTTGCCGAACAGATGTTCAAGCGCATGTTCGAGTTTTTCAGCCGCACCGTCGATCGCCAGTTCCAGGTTAGCGGCTTTATGGGTGACAGAAATCGGTTGGTGGCCTTTTGGCCGCGCTTCCAGCTGACAGCGCATATCGTGGGGACCGGGCTTGTCGCCGTTCTCGTCCCGCAGGTGGACCTCGACGCGGGTCAGGTCCTCTTCATAACGTTCGAGCGTGCTCTCAATGGTAGTACGTACCCACTCCTCCAGTCGGATGCTGCTTTGAATATGGTTATCGCTATTGACTTGGATTTGCATAGTTCATCCCTTATTTCAGCTAGCTCGCGAGAGGCCCTTCGGCTGGCCCTTGGGCTTCATCACCGTGACCTCTTGGTTACACAATCGGTGTGTGCGCAGAACATTTCAACCCCTAAAAAAAGATAAATATTCATTCGCAAAAAAAGCCGGACAACGGGTAAAAGCGCTGTTAATGTCGGGAGTTGGGTCGCCCCAGGCTGATGTCCCCAGCAGCTGTCACATCTGCCGCTCCGCCAGCGGGTGCAAGCTACGAAATATCCCCGCTTCTTCCACCAGCCAGTCATGCACCGCGCGTACGCCCGGATGGCTCAGCGCGCCCGGCGCATAGAGCAGCACGTAACGCTTGTGATTAGGCACCGCCAGGCCAAACGGCACGATCAACGTCCCGCGCTCCAGTTCATCGTTGAGCAACGTTCGCCGCGCAATCGCCACCCCCATCCCGGCAATCGCCGCTTCGATGGTCAGGTGATTGCGATTGAAGGTGTGCCCGCGTCGCACATCCGCGCCTTCGAAGCCGATGGCGTTTAGATAAAACTCCCATTCCGCATACTCGTAACTGCCGCGCCAGGCGGTGATGTCGTGCAGCAACGGAAAATGCACCAGGTCTGCCGGGCCATGCAGCGGCGGCCTTCCACGCAACAGGCTCGGGGCACACACCGGAAAGATCTGCTCGTCGAGCAAGGCTGTGGATAACAATCCGGGATAACTGCCGTCGTTCAGGTCAATCGCCAGATCGAAGTCGCCTTCGTGCAACGGAACACTGCTGTCCTCAGCCACCAGACGCAATTGAATGTCCGGAAAACGCTGCTGCAAACGCGGCAACCTGGGGGTCAGCCATTTGCTCAGGAACGATGGAATCGAGCGCAACCGCAAAATCCCGCTGATCATTCCCGCATCCAGTCGGCGCAATTCCGCATCGATGCTGCCGTAGGCTTCGTTGACGGTGATAGCCAATCGCTGGCCTTCAGCGCTCAACTCCACACCCCGGGCGCGACGATGAAACAGGCGAAACCCCAGCCGCTCTTCCAGTTGGCGAATTTGCTGACTGACCGCCCCCGGCGTGATGTGCAGTTCTTCGGCGCAACGGGTGAAGGACAAGTGCCGCGCGGCACACGAAAACACGTGCAGCCAGACGTAGGTCTGGGCGTGCAATTGGCGACTCATTGTTTAGTCCTGCTAAAGGCTGTCTTAGGAAGTTTCGTTGGTCACGTAGGACCGAGGTTGGCAGTATCGCCCACCTTGCGCTTGGCCTACAAAAATGGCGGCGATTTCTCTTCCATTGCTTGTATAGGCTTTAGCATGGCTATCAGTGTTTTCGATCTCTTCAAAGTCGGCATCGGTCCGTCCAGTTCCCACACCGTCGGCCCGATGCGCGCCGCCGCAACCTTCGCCCAGGCACTGATTGACCAACATTTACTGGCCGACGTACGGCGGGTAGAAATCCGCCTCTACGGCTCCCTTTCGGCCACTGGCGTCGGCCACGCGACCGACCGTGCCTGTGTCATGGGCCTGATGGGCGAATGGCCAGACAGCATTGATCCGAATTCAATCGACAGCCGAATCCAAACTTTGCGTGAAACCGGCGAACTGAGTCTGGCCGGCAAATCGGCCATTGCCTTCAACTGGCAGCGCGATCTCCTGCTGCTCGACGAAAGCCTGCCCTACCACCCCAACGCGATGTCTCTGACAGCCTTCGGCGAAACCGGAGAGCTGTTCGAGCAGACGTACTACTCGGTGGGGGGTGGTTTCATCATCGAAGCGGCCGAAGCCGAGTCCGGCATTGCGCCGGCCAGCGATGTGGTCCTGCCCTACGATTTCTCCAGTGCCGCCGAGTTGCTCAAGCTCTGCAACCAGCACGGTCTGCGGGTTTCCGAGCTGATGATGGCCAACGAACGAGCCTGGCGCAGCGACGCCGAGATCCGTCAGGGCTTGCTGCATATCTGGTCGGTGATGCGCGAGTGCGTCGAGCAAGGTTTGCGTCACGAAGGCATCCTGCCCGGTGGTCTGAATGTTCCGCGCCGTGCCGCGAAATTGCACCGCAGCCTGTTGGAAATCGGCAAACCGAATGTCATCAGTTCCACCCTGTCAGCCATGGAGTGGGTCAACTTGTTTGCCCTCGCCGTGAACGAAGAGAACGCGGCTGGCGGACGCATGGTGACCGCGCCTACAAACGGGGCGGCGGGGATCATTCCCGCCGTGCTGCACTACTACATGAAATTCAACCCGGACGCGTCGGACGATGACGTCGTGGCGTTCTTTTTGGGCGCTGCCGCTGTAGGCATTCTCTGCAAGAAAAACGCCTCGATCTCTGGCGCCGAAGTCGGCTGCCAGGGTGAAGTCGGTTCCGCCTGCGCCATGGCCGCCGCCGGCCTGGCCGACATACTCGGAGCGACTCCCGAGCAACTTGAAAACGCCGCCGAAATCGGCCTGGAACACAACCTCGGCCTGACCTGCGATCCGGTCGGAGGTCTGGTGCAAGTGCCATGCATCGAGCGCAACGCAATCGCTGCCGTGAAGGCGATCAACGCCACGCAAATGGCCCTGCGCGGCGACGGCAAACACTTCATTTCCCTGGACCGGGTGATCCGCACCATGCGCGATACCGGCGCCGACATGCACGACAAATACAAAGAAACTTCACGGGGCGGCCTGGCGGTGAGCTGGGTGGAGTGCTGAGGAGCACTCCCTGACCGTCTGCAATACGTGAGCCCGAGCAAGAATAATAACGAGGCGAAAACGATGACCGAAATACGTACACCTGCTGCCGATAATCCTGCTGTAGATCTGACCCGCAATAGCGAAACAACCCACAAAGGCTGGAGCAAACACGACACCACCTGGATGCTTGGCCTCTATGGCACGGCGATTGGTGCCGGCACGTTGTTCCTGCCGATCAACGCCGGCGTCGGTGGTTTCTGGCCGCTGTTGCTCCTGGCGGTACTGGCCTTTCCGATGACCTTCTTCGCCCACCGTGGCCTGACGCGCTTCGTGTTGTCCGGGCGTTCCGGGGACATTACCGAAGTGGTGGAAGAACACTTCGGTATCGGCGCCGGCAAGCTGATCACGCTGCTGTATTTCTTCGCGATCTTCCCGATTCTGCTGGTGTACAGCGTGGCGCTGACCAATACCCTGAGCAGTCTCATGGAGCACCAGTTGCACATGACGCCGCCGCCTCGGGCGATTCTGTCGCTGGGGCTGATTCTCGGCCTGATGGCGATCGTGCGTTGTGGTCAGGGCGTCATCGTCAAATGCATGAGCGTGCTGGTTTATCCGTTCGTCGCGGCGCTGCTGCTACTCGGCGTCAGCCTGATCCCGAACTGGAACGGCGCGTTCTTTGCCACCGCCAGTGAAGGCATGCCGCTGCCATTGTTCTTCAAGACCTTATGGCTGGCGATTCCGGTGATGGTGTTCTCGTTCAACCATTCGCCGATCATCTCGGCCTTCGCCGTCGATCAGAAACAGCGTTACGGCGAACAAGCCGAACGCAAAAGCAGCGGCATTCTCGCGATCGCTCACGTCATGATGGTCGTCACGGTAATGTTCTTTTGCTTCAGCTGCGTGCTGGCGTTGTCCCCGGCTGATTTGGCCGCTGCGAAGGCGCAGAACATTTCGATCCTGTCGTACCTGGCCAACCACTTCCAGACACCGGTCATCGCTTATGCCGCGCCGTTGATTGCGTTGGTGGCGATCACCAAATCCTTCCTCGGCCATTACATCGGCGCCAGCGAAGGCTTTCAGGGCCTGATCGTGAAAAGCCTGCGTGGCCGTGGTCGCGTCATGTCCGCCAGTTGGCTGAACCGCATCACTGCGCTGTTCATGATCCTCAGCTGCTGGGCCGTCGCGACTTTCAACCCGAGCATCCTGGGCATGATCGAAACCCTTGGCGGGCCGATCATCGCGTGCCTGTTGTTCCTGATGCCGATGTACGCCATCCGCCGCGTGCCAGCCTTGCGCCAGTACTCGAATCAGGCCTCGAACGTGTTTGTGGTGTTGATCGGTTTGATTGCACTGTCTGCGATCATCTACTCGTTCATGCCCTGAAACGGGCAGGCAAAAAGAAGGCGGGCCAGAGTGCCTAATGCCGGTCAGTCAAGCGAGCAAACCGCTTTTCGTAGGAGCCAGGCTTGCCGGCGAAGGCGTCCTTAAGTGCGCTTTCGCCGGCAAGCCTGGCTCCTACAGGTCCGATTTGTCCTTGACTGACTGGCATTAGCCAGAGTGCCCGCCACTTTTTTGCCGTTTTCATTGTTCGACCATTTTTCCGGCATGTCCCTTGCTATGTCTCCTACGCGGCACGGATGAAAGTACATGAACATGGAAGGCCGATGGTCTGGTGTTGCGAACTAATCCCGATCATGGCCGGTCAACAACTGCACGTTCAATTAGGCGGTGACGCATCATGGACAACCCCTTTCAACTCATTACCGATGCCTTTGCACCGGATTATCAAGTCAACCTGAGCATTCAGGGGCTGGACGGCAGCATCATGCTGACCCTTTCCAAAAGTGGTCGCGTGGTGGCCAAACGGATGATCAGTGCCGAACAGCGCAATGATCCCAAGCGCCTCAAACGCCTGGTGCAAAGCATTCAATTCGGCATCGCCATCGAACAGGGCCACAGCGCCGTGGCCATCCTCGAAGCCATGACCGACGGCGACAATCGCAACCCGCCGCCCTTGGTCAAATCCCGGCCCCGACCTTCAATGGGGCTTTAAATCTCGCCCTTCTCCACTTCGGGATGCTCACCGGAACCCGCACCGATCTTGCGTTGCGGGTGTTCGATCTTCACCGAAGGGAACTGCGACGAGGCGTAACGCACCACCAGAATCGCAAACGCCAGCAGCAGAATACCGCCGCACAGATAGATGATCCCCAGATCTGGCGGATTGTGGTGCGAGACGTTGGAGATCAGCAGCCGCGTCAGAGCGGTGATCGCCACATAGATCAGGAAACGCACCGGCATGTGGTTGGTCTTGAAATAAATCCCGACCATCGCCCCCAGTTCCAGGTAGATGAACAGCAGCAAGATGTCATCGATCTTGATGTGCCCCTGTTCGAGCATTCCGAGGAATTCCATCACCGCCGCCCACGCGGTCACCGCACCGATGGCGAACAGCGCCAGGTAGTGGAAGGTCTCGACGAACAGGTTGCCCAGGGACTCGGCCAGTTGGTGCACGTTCTGCCGCAGGTTCTCGGCCCAGTTGATTTTCACTTTGATTGTTCCTTAGCTCGGTTCGAGCGGATGATGCGGGTTGGACGTGACGGTTGTTCTGCATGCAGAAAAAAGGCCAGATACTGTTGGGTGAGATGATGGCTGCGTGACATGAGACACGTTAGTGGCGTCAGAACGGACGTCTTCGCGGGCAAGCC
>NZ_AKJB01000075.1:0-22358 GCF_000282555.1 Pseudomonas sp. GM102
CGGCAGCCCCCCACTGGACAGTGGCCTGGCAGCACAAATGGCATCAATTCAAGCGAGTGATATCGGGTTAGCCCTGGAGACTCAAGGCCAACCGGAAGTTGCTTATTGGCCGAAGGAAATGACTCGGCTGAAGAACACATAATCTGCTTCGGAGGCCATCAGTCCGACGAGCACCAGCAAACTCAACGGTGGCACCAATATGGCGTAGACCATGGCCAACCGTTCCCAGGCCATGTGCATGAAAATGGAGACAATTAAACCTGCCTTCAACAGCATGAAAATGATAATCAGGGACCACCTGAGGTAACCCTGAAAGTGAAAATAGTCGACGAGATACGACAGCGTGCTGAGGACAAACAACAGCCCCCAGATTTTAAGGTACAAGCTGATTGGATGTTGCTGACCTTGAGCATGTGCCATCACCCGTGCTCCTCTACCATAAATAGAAGAATGCAAAAATAAACACCCACACCAAATCCACGAAGTGCCAGTAAAGCCCGGCTATCTCGACGTTCTGATAGTTTCCGGAACGCTCATAATCTCCCCGCAATACTTTCATCGCCACAATGCTGAGGTAGATGGCGCCGATTGACACATGCAGCCCGTGGAAACCGGTAATCATGAAAAAGCTGGCACCAAATTGCGCCGCCCCCATGGGGTTCCCCCAGGGACGCACCCCTTCTGAGATGAGTTTGCTCCATTCAAATGCCTGCATGCCGACGAAGGTCACCCCCAAGGCAGCGGTCGCCAGCATCAGGGCAGTGGTTTTCGCACGATCACGGCGATAGGCGTAGTTAACGGCCATGGCCATGGTGCCGCTGCTACTGATCAGCACGAAGGTCATGATGGCGATCAGAATAAGCGGGATTTCTTTACCGCCAATCGTCAAGGCGAACACTTCACTGGGGTTTGGCCAGGCGGTAGTGATGGTCATGCGTACCGACATGTAGCCGGTCAAAAAACAGGTAAAGATAAACGTATCGCTGAGCAGGAATATCCACATCATCGCCTTGCCCCAAGGGACCTGCTTGAAGGCCTCTCTATCCGAGGACCAATCGCTGGCGATGCCCTGCCATCCCGGTGCAGGCGGTGAGTCTGGTGGATTGGATGAACTGGATTCGACTCGGGCAAGTGGGGGCGATGCCATGGCTTTTCACCTCAGGCCGCAGAATCTGGCGATCGCTTCATAGGTTTGCGGCGTGCTGGCCAGCAAAGCGAATAGCACGAACCAAAGACCCAGTAAGTAGTGCCAATAGGTGGTACAGAGTTCTACGCTGACGCGCAGTTGCGGCAACGGCACGCGACGCAGGAATTTAGCGACGATTATGCTCCAGGCTATCAGCCCGCCCAGCAGGTGGAGCCCGTGCAGGCCGGTCAACAGGTAGAAGAAACTGTTGGCCGGATTGCTGGCGACAAAGTAGCCCCAGGCGACAAACTGCTGCCAGACCCAGAATTGCCCCACTAGAAAGGCAATGGCAAATACGCCCCCCAATGCGAAACCAATGACTGTTGCGTCCAGTCGAGCCTGCCGGACGGCCATACGCGACCACTGCAGTGCAATGCAGCTGAATACCAGAAAAGCCGAATTCAGCCATAGCTGCCAGAGATTGGCTAACGGCGCCAAGGGGTCTGTCAGGGGGAGCCAGTCGGCCATTTGTGAGCGGGCAATAAAGGCGAAAAGGAAGAGAAAGAATAACGAACTCACCACGACCAGGAACAAGCGCAGGCCCACTCTTGCGATTTGGCCTCTATCGCCACCCTCGGGGGCCTGGATACCTCCTGGGTCGCGACTCCAACTGCCGCCGGGGTCAGCACCGTCGGCGTTTCTCAATAGCAGTCTGCTCATGTTTTAACGTCCGCTATCTTGGCTTCGGCACTGAGTTGCCGCATCTGCTCAAGCTCCTCGGCGGAGACCGTTTGCGGAACGAAATCCTGTTCTATCCCCGGCACACTGTAGTCATAGGCCCAGCGATGCACGACCGGCAGCTTCGCTCCCCAGTTACCGTGTATCGGCGGGGTGTTCGGCGTTTGCCATTCCAGACTGGCCGCACCCCACGGATTACTGCCTGCAGGCTTACCCTTGAATGCACTCCAGGCCAGGTTGAACAAGAACAGCAACTGGGAAACGCCGACGATCAATGCGATCACCGTAATGAAGGCATTCAACTCTTGCGCCGACTGCGGGATGAACGCGTAGTTTTCATAGGCGTAGTAGCGGCGAGGCATGCCTTGGAAACCCAGGTAGTGCATGGGGAAGAAGATGGCGTAGGTGCCCAGAAAGGTAATCCAGAAATGCAGCTTGCCCAGGGTGTCGTTCAACATGCGCCCGGTGACTTTCGGGAACCAATGATAAATGCCGCCGAACACCACCAATACCGGTGCGACCCCCATGACCATATGAAAATGGGCGACGACGAAATAAGTGTCCGAGAGCGGAATATCCACGATCACATTGCCGAGAAACAACCCGGTCAGACCGCCGACCAGGAAAGTGACGATAAAGGCCAGGGCAAACAGCATCGGCACGGTCAGATGAATGTCGCCGCGCCACAGGGTCAGCACCCAGTTGTAGACTTTCAATGCGGTCGGCACCGCGATGATCAAGGTGGTGACGGCGAAGAAAAAGCCAAAGTACGGGTTCATTCCGCTGACATACATATGGTGCGCCCAGACCACAAAGCTGAGTACGCCAATCGCAATAATGGCCCACACCATCATCCGGTAGCCGAAGATATTTTTCCGCGCATGCGTGCTGATCAAGTCGGAGACCAGACCAAACGCAGGGAGAGCCACGATGTAGACTTCCGGGTGACCGAAGAACCAGAACAGGTGCTGGAATAATATTGGGCTACCACCCTGGTGATCGATCTGCTGCCCCAGCGAGATCATTGACGGCATAAAGAAGCTGGTGCCCAACAACTTGTCGAACAGCATCATGACCGCACTGACGAACAACGCCGGGAAAGCCAGCAAGGCCATGATCGAGGCCATGAAGATTCCCCATACGGAGAGCGGCATGCGAAACAATGTCATGCCGTGGGTGCGCGCCTGCAACACCGTGGTGACGTAGTTCAACCCGCCCATGGTGGCCGCGACAATAAAAATTGCCAGTGAGACGAGCATCAGGACGATGCCCCACTCGACCCCCGGTGTCCCCTGAGAAATGGACTGTGGCGGATAGAGCGTCCAGCCCGAACCAGTGGGGCCGCCAGGGACAAAGAAACTGGCGAGCAACACCACTACAGCTACCAGGTAGAACCAGTAACTCAGCATGTTGACATAGGGGAAGACCATGTCGCGGGCGCCCACCATCAGCGGGATCAGATAGTTGCCGAAGCCCCCCAGAAACAAGGCCGTCAGCAAGTAAATGACCATGATCATGCCGTGCATGGTCATCGCCTGATAGTAAGCACTGGCGTCCATGAACTCCAAAGCGCCGGGGAAGCCAAGTTGTATGCGCATCAAGCCGGACAACACCACGGCGATAACGCCCACGAATAAAGCCGTCAAGGAATATTGAATGGCTATGACCTTGTGGTCCTGACTCCAGATATATTTGGTCAGGAAGCTTTTGGGTTCGTGTAGCGCTTCTGTTTCGGCTTGCTCCGCATAGGCCATCACGTCATCCTCCTGTTCGAAGTTTCGGTGCATTCCTGGCTGCTTTACGGCTACTTCCCTGGCTCCGCCTTGCTCGCATCAGCGTCGGCATTCGCTTTGGATTTGATAAAAGCGATCAGTGCATTCAACTCCTGATCACTCGGGGTAAAGGCCGGCATGACGGCTGCATAGCCTTTGACGATTTTGGCGCCGGGATTAAGAATCGAATCCTTTATATAGCCCTCATCGGCTTTGATACTCGTGCCGTCGGCAAGGGTTACGGTCTCGCCATACAGGCCCTGCCAGCTGGGGCCGACGCCCTTGCTGCCATCGACACTGTGGCAGGCCAGACAGCCGAGCGACTCGGCCAGCCGCTGCCCCTGCGTCGCCACGTCGTCACCTCTGTCCAGTTTTTCGCTGGCAGAAGGTTCTTGCTGCGCGTCACCCAAAGATTTGATCAGGGCGACGACAGCACCCAGTTCATCTTCAGTGAGAGTATAGGCCACCATGACTGGCGGGTAGCCCTGTACCAGGCGGGCCTTCGGATCGAGGATCGACTCTTTCAGGTAGGCCTCATCGACCAGCGCACGGGTGCCATCGGCAAACTGTTCAGTGCGGCCATACAACCCCTTCCATCCCGGGCCGAGACGGGTACTGCCGTCCTGGCTATGGCAGGCACTGCAGCCGTATTGTTCGACCAACAAGCGACCCTTTTCCAGCACGCTGTCCTGACTGGGTTTGGCAGCTGTCGTTAATGTCTGCGCAAAAGTCGGTTGGCTGTTCAGCCATTGATCGAAGGCGCCCTGCTCTTCCACGATCATCTGGCCGCGCATGTTGTAATGACCGACGCCACAATACTCTGCGCAAAGAATTTCATACTTCCCGGTTTTAGTCGGCGTAAACCAAAAGTACGACACCATCCCCGGCACCATGTCCATCTTGCTGCGAATTTGCGGAATATAAAAATTGTGCAGCACATCTTTAGAGCGCAGTAAAACTTTCACTGGCTGATCGAGCGGAAGGCGAATTTCATTGCTCTTTATAAGCACATCGTCCTGCCCGACAGGATCCTTGGGATCAAGGCCGAGGGGGTTAGTGAAATCAACAAACTTGATATCCGATTTACCCAGCTTCCCGTCCTGGCCGGCAAAACGAAAGGCCCACTGCCACTGCTGGGCGACCACTTCAAGTTCATAAGCATTTTTCGGCACATGGATGAAATCACTGTAAACAACCAGACCTGGCGCCAACATCGCGGCAATCCCTATCGAGGTCACGATAATCAACCATGTTTCCAGTTTTTTACTTTCTGGCTGGTAGTGCGCCCTGGCACCCTCCTTGTGACGATAACGCATCACAGCTACCGCCATAAATACGGTGATGGCGATGAAAAATATTCCGCTAATGATCAGGGTGATGAACAGGGTAGTGTCTATGGACCCCCAGTTGGAAGCTGCCGGTGTCGCATGCCAAGGCGCTAGTATATGGAACAACACTGATGCAATAACGATTAGTATCAAGATAATTGCTATTGCCATTTTCTCTTCATCCTATTCCTGTTATTCACTGGTTATGCAAACGCATCGCCACTGACGTCCAAGCAGGGCAGACAAATACCATCCATTCCGACGGTAAAGTCAGCAGGAAGTATAGTGCACGGACGGACCACGCGCTTTTTCTGAAAAACCTGCCAATCAGATATTCCAATTCGAACATTAAGTTAATTGTTTAATGCTATTCGCTACATACAACTATGGACATTCAGCATTACGTCTCTCGGGACTAAATGGGCATAGCGAATTGGCGCTCCCAGCTATACTCAATTCTGATGACGGATGGCAGAATCGGCCAGAAACGGCTGGCATTGAGAAGAGACAAGAGCTACAGACTCCAGTAGTCCACGACGGAGGTTTCGTCATGAGTAACCTGACGATCGAAGGCTGGTGCAAACCCAGCGGCGCCCCAAAGTCCACCCCGGTGGGTGAGATCAGTTTTGATGTCGATGGCCCCCTCCATCTGCGTCTGGAGGAAGCTGAAGAACGCCTACAGAAGACCCATGAGCCTGAAGCCATGGTTGATGTCGACATGAGCTCAATGGATTTGGTCTTGCCAGAGGGATACGAGCCCTTGTCCGACTGCCAAATGCGCGTCTACTTGCAGCACGGACGCGGTCAGTTCCATTTGGTCGGGCATCGAGCGAGCGATGGAAGCTTGATCTATACCAACGCGGTTTTGATTGATCAGCTGATTTAGATCTGCTGCGTGATGCTCGGGGAACACAAGAACCGGTCCGAAGTGGCCGGTTTTTTTATACCTGAAATTTGAGCGCCTCTTGCTCTTCAGCACCGTGGCAAAACCCTGCAATACAGAAAGCCGCACCTCCCCAAGCCATCGCCAATTGCCCTCCTAGACTCATTTCACGCCGTTAACACATCAGTGCTCAGGATGCATTGGTGGTTATAGTGTTGATTAGTGGATTTCAGTAGGTATAGTAACCACAAGCACACCACAGGGAGGTGATGTGAATAGCCGTTTTTTGATAAGCCAAATCGTTGCAGATGGCTGGTATCTGGTACGAATCAAGGGGAGCCATCACCATTTCAAGCATTCGACCAAGCCGGGACTGGTAACGGTTCCTCATCCGAAAAAGGATCTACTCAAAAAAACGGCCATCAGTATTTTGCAACAGGCGCTGCTATGACGAGTCGATGGACAGCGCCTTCAGAGGATGACGAACATGCTTTACCCGATTGCGATTTCCATGGGCGATGATGAACACGCCTGGGGTGTAGAAGTACCGGATATTCCGGGTTGTTTCTCCGCTGGGGAGGATCTGGATGACGCCATGGCCATGGCGCGCGAAGCCATCGAAGGCCATTTCGAAATACTGGCCGAAGACGGATCACCGATTCCGCCCGCCAACAAAGTAACCCTGCATGCAGCCAATCCGCAGTACGCAAGGTGTACGTGGGCCGTGGTGGACATCGATGTCACTAAATACCTGGGCAAGGCCCAGAAACTCAACATCACCTTGCCCGGCTACTTGCTCAACCGTATCGACGAATACGTACTGCATCATCCGGAAGAGAAAAGTCGCTCCGGGTTTCTGGCCTCGGCGGCACTCAAGGTTTTGCAGCAGGGCTGATGGTTCAAAGGTTGGTCAACCAAAGGGACAACGACCAGACATGTGCTTTTGTAGATCAGCGCGTCGCCACCATGAACAACCGTGGAAACGGCAACAGCACCGAACCATCGCTCAACGCCGGATAGGCCTGCTCGATCGCCGCCAGATACTGCTTGAGATACTGCTCCCGCTCCGCTTCATTCAGCGGCTCAAGGAAAGGCCGTAAACCGCTGCCCTTGAACCACTCGACCACGCCCGACGCGCCGGCCGCGAGTGGATGGTAGTAAGTGGTGCGCCATACATCGACCCGGGTGCAGTGGGCACGCAGCATCGAGTAGTAACCACCTGCATCCTCCATTTCCGTTCGCAGGCCTGCGGTCCTTGCCAGTTTGTCAGCCCAAGGGCCGTTCGCTGCGACCTCGCGCATCAACCTGTGCGACGGTTCGTTGAGGTTGTCGGGCATCTGAATCGCCAGGCTGCCGCCGGGCGCGAGCTTGGCCACCAATGACGGTAGCAACTGGTCGTGATCGGGCAACCACTGCAACACGGCGTTGGCGAAAATCACGTCGAACGGGCCGGTCTCGCTCCAGGCATCAATGTCTGCAGTGTCGAAACGCAGGTGAGGCAAGCGCTTGCGAGCGGCCTCGATCATATCGGGTGAACTGTCCACCCCTCGCACCGCGGCATTGGGAAAGCGCTGCACCAGTAACTCGGTGGAATTACCCGGGCCGCAACCGATGTCGATTGCCGATTGGACGTCCACTGGGGGGATGGCGGCCAGCAAGTCACGCGCCGGGCGCGTGCGTTCATCTTCAAAAGCTACGTATTGTTTGGCGGACCAACTCATATCGCTCTCCTGTCGGAGGTTGTAGCCAGAGGCAGACAACCGGTTCGCTACGATACATTGACTGCGTCAGTTAACCCACGCCCCCACCCGCCAATGCCAGCCATCGTTACGTTGCTCCCAGTGCGGATGCACATAACGATACCCCGGCCGTTCCGGGACCCAATGGCCATGAACCGCGACATAACGCCCACCTTCCCAACGCCAGTACCCCCTGGACCAGAGATAACCCGGCCGCCCCGCAGGCTCTACCTCAACAACGCGTTCCGGTGGCGGCTGCGGTGCGATGATTTCAACATATTCACGCTGCACCGGACGCCGGTCATGAACAACCCGCTCCTGCACACAACCCGCGGCGGCAACCACCACCGCCAGCAACACCATGTAACGTAACAACATGCCGCCTCCTCAGGCTTGAAAGCCAAATCGAGTGAATCAGCAAAAAAACAGCCCCCCTTTTCTAACCATGCTCCTGCCTGGCTCATGACTCTTTTAACAGGCCTTGTCTGTCTATTGCCTGAACCCGGATCATTTGACGACTGAAAAACACAGGGGATCTGAATGAGCCTTTTCTTATCGCAAAATCATTGAAAGTCATAACCAAAAGGACCGTTCGTCGACCGAAGCGCAAAGCGATTTTGACAGTATAAAAATGGCATCTATAGTCCTAGTCGCGGCCTGTTGGAAGGAACCCAACCCGTCATTTCAAGGCAAGGAGCAAGGCCAGCTCGTACCCCGTGATCGAGTGGGTTCCCCAGTAGTGTGTTCGCAACGGCCGCAAGGCAAACAAGCGTTGTCGTACCTGGTAGGTAGCCAGGTAATCACTATGTTCAAAGGAGCTTTACTATGTCTCGAGTCACGGATGTACTTGTTTCGATCGACACCGAAACCATTCTGAAAAACTACCCGAACATCAGCAAAAACCCTGCTGCGCCGACGATGATCGACGTCAATCATGTATACATGGTGACCAATCAGAACAACGTGGTGAGTGGCCAGGCCGGTGGCGAGCTCAACTTGAAAGCTCAGGTAGGCGATTTGATTCGCTGGCGTGAAGCCAGCCTGTCGCTGGGCTTCGAGCAAGCAGTGATTTTCTACAAGTTCGTCGGTAACGCAGGCAACGAGTTGATCTCTACGCCCACGCCACGCAAGGCTACCGCCTCCTTTGCAGTCCCTAACACCAGCAATCCGTCGGTGCCCAGCTGCCAGAAGGTCGATAACCATTACTGGTCTTCGGAAACCCTTGCTTGCGGCAGCGTGACCTATCACTTCCAGTTTCTGATCGTGAATCGCGACTGCCAGATCATCGGCTGCTGCACATGGGATCCGTTCATTACCATCCGTAACTGATGCTGGGCCGGGCCCCTTGGCAACGAGGGGCCTACCGGGCTCGTTGCCGCCTCGGCTGGAACAGGATGTCTTACTTGAACCGAAGCGGTTACCGTTTTGCGTCAACATCATGAAAGGATCCATGATGACTTCCGAACCGATTAGCTCCCCTTCGGCGGGCGCCGTGATAGCCAGTAGTGTGCTTCTGATTGTCGATGCCGAATCGTTGCTTTCACGCTATCCGCAACCCAGTCTTGAATCGCAGAACCCGACGGTGATTGAAGATGGTTTCATCTTCCCCGTGACTAGTAGCACGACAACACAAAGTGTTGAAAATGACAGCAAAATAACACTGACCGCCAGCAACGGAAAGGTCTTCCATATTCGCGGCAGAACCGTCAGCCTGCTGACCGAACATACGGTGGTATTTCACGATCTGACGGTGGACGCCGCCGGGGTTCTTTCGCCGCCCAAACTGATCGTTCACAGCGACCAGACAGTCCCCGCGCCCGACCCCGCCAACCCGACCCAGCCTGGCAGCCACAGCGCCGATGATCATTATTGGGAGTGTTCGCAACTGAGCACGGGCGTGACAGCCTGCGAACTGAATTTCATGCTGATCAACCAGCGCTGTGAAGCGGTGGGGTACTTCAGATGGAAGACTGAGGTGACGCTGTCGGCGTGAATAGATATGCACAAAAAAACCGGCCTCGAGGGCCTAATGCCGCTCAGTTAAGCGAGCAAACCGCTTTTCGTAGGAGCCAGGCTTGCCGGCGAAGGCGTCCTTAAGTGCGCTTTCGCCGGCAAGCCTGGCTCCTACAGGTCCGATTTGTCCTTAACTGACTGGCATTAGCCTCAAGGGGCCGGTTCTTTGTACGCTGTTTAGGTCAGTCGTAGTATCCAACTGTCTTCTTCAAGTGATCAGAATAATCGTAAATCTCATCAACCGAGCCAATCGGATGCCGCGTTTCATTTTTTTCTTCGTCAAAAATCCCAATGTACTTTTGTGAACGATTGAAATGAAGGCGACAAATCGGCTTGCGATTGTTGTCATCGAGCAAGATCCCAAAATAGCTTTGCGTATCGCGCTGCACTATCCGTTTAGCGTCCACAACCGAACGAACCACCGCACGGACAATGTGATAACCCTCCAATTCTTCCAGGGTCGTCAGCACTTTATCCTCTGATTCGTCACGCTGATCTGCCGGATCACTGCCGCCGGCAGAAACCGATCTCGATGCCAGCGCAGGCTGAATGGCACCACTCATAGCTGATTTGAGTCGGTCATTGATCTGATCATTGAGAAACTGCACGACTGCTTTTCTCGTCAGCTCGTGGAACTGCTCACGGACTTTCTGAGTTATGACCCCGTCATACACTCGGGAGGCGAAGACTTTTACAAAGTCGTCATCAGGTTTGATGACCTGTGAAGCAATGACCTTTTTGATCTGACTGACGTATTTCAGCTCACCTGCCGCATTGATGATCGAATCCACATCGAATGCAGACTTGGTGAGCTTGATCAATTCGGGGACGGAGTACTCATCGATATCCAGAAGATCGAGTTCAAGAAACGGTTTCTCATCCATCTTGTTGGGCGCATCCAGGTCGGTGAAGAACTTATAGACCTGGCCGTTGGTGAGGATAGAGATTCGAGCGCTGGTGACATGGAAATAGCGAAATAGCTGGGAGGCGTGATTGATGTGCAGCGATTCGCCTATTTTTTTGCACTCGATGAGGATCTGTACTTCTCCTTCCTTCATGATTGCGTAGTCAATTTTTTCTCCTTTTTTCGTTCCGATATCGCAAACGAATTCTGGAGTCACCTCACTCGGATCAAAGACATCGTAGCCCAGCACCGTACTAATGAAAGGCATGACGAAAGCATTCTTGGTCGCCTCCTCCGTCTGAATTGCTGCGCTTTGCAAACGAACCTTGGCGGCTAGGCTTGCTAACTTCTCAAAGAATTCCATGAGTGACCTCTTACTTGGTTTCGATCCGTGTGTTTGCATGCTGGCAAATTGACTGCCATTTGATACTAGACACAAACCGGCACAAAGAAAGATTCCAACCAAAGATTCCAGACGCGGCAAGCCATAGGCCGCATTCCGATGAAAAGCCCGATCGATCAACTCCCTCGTCAGTAGAAATGGTTGCGACCTACTCAACCCCGAGCGACGAGCACTGACAGAGGCTTCAGCCACACCAGCCTTCCATCCCGCAGCCAATATTCAGCAGAATTTTCGTTATGCCCGTGCTGTCTGAAAATCAGGCGCATCCCTACGAGGAACACGGCAATGAAATTCGCAAATATTGCACAGAAACTCTCCCTGTGGGCCGGCCTGCCCCGGACATTTCTGGGGGCGATCGTTCTGATTATCCTGTGGGGTTTGAGCGGGCCGATTTTTCATTTCGACGATACCTGGCAGCTGATCATCAACACCTCGACCACCATCATCACCTTCCTGATGGTGTTCCTGATCCAGAACACCCAGAACCGCGACACGGACATTTTGCACTTGAAGATTGATGAGTTATTGCGAGTAACGAAAGAAGCGCAGAACGCGATGCTGGGGCTCGAATCGCTGGATCTCAAACAGCTGGAAGAATTGAGAAAGAAATATCGCAACCTCGGCGAGGGCGAAACGATTCCTCTGGACGGCACTGTCGTCCCTGAAACAAAGGAACAGGATTGAATGAATGTTGATCCAAGCCCCGCGGGTGACCGGCGACGTCACCCGCGCCATTGGTGCTAACGACTGGCTTGCAGCGCCCTGGCCATTTGCAGGTGGTTTTGCAGTTTGGGCAAGGTTTCTTCGGCGAACGCTTTGATTTGCGGTACGTCCGTGGTCTGCGCTTGTTGTTGAAGCTGCTCGATGGATTCTTGTGTGGTTTTCACCTGGTTAGCGGCGTATGCCTGATCGAAGGAGGCGTCGTCCTTCACCTCCGGGATCAACGTTTTGGCCTTGTCCATCACCTCTTCGCGTGGCGCGACCGGTAAATCAAGTTGCTTGGCAATTTTCGCCAGATGCTGGTTGGCGGTGGTGAGGTCGTTGATTACCACGATGGTGTAATCCTTGACCTCTTTGGACTCGGTTTTCTGGTGCGCCAGGCGATTGGCTTCGATGTCAGCCATGCCTTTGGCCGACACTTCGTTGATGAATTCGGCGGCTGACTGGGCAAAGGCGCTGCTGGCAAACAGTCCAAGTAACGTGACAAAACTGGCATTGC
The DNA here is from genome assembly GCF_000282555.1 of Pseudomonas sp. GM102. Taxonomy (NCBI): domain Bacteria; kingdom Pseudomonadati; phylum Pseudomonadota; class Gammaproteobacteria; order Pseudomonadales; family Pseudomonadaceae; genus Pseudomonas; species Pseudomonas sp. GM102. Next base: position 12,126 of record NZ_AKJB01000075.1, read on the forward strand.
GTAAACGGGTGGCCATCCGGCTCATGGTCGCGCCCTCCTTCTTTGAAAATTCAAACGGGAGCTTGCGCCCCCGTCTTTTAATAAAACCACCTTCACTATTACCGGGATTTCTGACCACCTTTGCGGCCCATGCCGCCTTTCGCGGAGTCTTTATCAACGGTCGTCGTGGTGGTTTTCCCACCTTTGCGACCGGCTTCAGACGCCTTCGTTCGATCGTGGGCACTACCCGGACTCGGATTTTTTGAAGTAGGCATGGTTTTCATCCTCTTGATGATGAGAGCAGCGAGCAGCCGCTCGCATAGAATAAGAATTTCCATCGCCAAAAAGGTTTAGAAAAACTGGCAACGCTGCGACGAACGGTGACGGACTTTCAAGCCCCGAGACGCAGGTGATGCTGGCGCTTGGCGCTGTACATCGCCTCATCGGCATGCCTGAACAGCTGGTTTTCTTCAGTGCCATGCTCGGGGTATCGTGCGACGCCGATGCTCGGTTGGATGTTCAGGTTATGCCCGTCCAGTCGCAGGGGCTGAACCAGCACTTGGCGGATTTTTCTCGCCACATTCTCTGCATCTTCCGCGGCGTGGATGCTGTGCAATAACACAACAAATTCATCACCACCGATACGCGCCACGGTGTCGGTTTCGCGCACGCAGCCCTTGAGCCGATTGGCGACCGCTTGCAACAGCATGTCGCCGACCGCATGACCGAGGGTGTCGTTGACTTGCTTGAAGCGGTCGAGGTCGACGTAGAGCAACGCCATTCGACCGGAGTCTGTTCGAGCCAGCGCCAGCGAGGCTTTGAGGCGCTCGCGCAGCAATTCGCGATTGGGCAACTGAGTCAATTGATCGTACTGGGCCATGCGCTGGAGCCGGGCATGCAATTGCTTGCGCTCGATAGCGGTCGCAACCTGGGCGCAAACATACTGCAGCAGCTCTTTGTCTTGCTCGGTGTAACGCTCGCCGCCCGGTACGCTTTTAACGATCAACGCGCCAATGGTGCCGTTCTGCGAACTCAATGGCACGCCCAGCCAGCAGGGCGAATCCTGGCCTGCGACCAGTGTCGCAAACCCCGCCGGAGGATTGTCCTGATCCGGGGTCAGCAGAATCGGCAAGCCGCTGCGAATGACTTCACTGCAAAGACGCCCGGTCACAGTCCCGGGCTCCTCGGGTTGTGGTTCACGATCGTCGACGTGATAGGGAAAATTCAGCTGCGCGCAGTGTTCGTCATACAGCGCCACGGAGAAATTCAACGCCGGGAGCCATTCACCGATGATCGAGTGGATGCGTTTGAACAGCGCCAGCAGATCTTCCGCCGCGTGGGCCGCCTCGGAGATTGCGTACAGCGCCGCTTGTCGGGACTCGGCCTGTTTGCGCTCAGTGATGTCGTGGGCCACGGCAATGCGCAATTGATCGACTTCCGACCAGCGCGCCGACCAGAGAATGTGCACCACCCGGCCATCCTTGCGCAGGTAACGATTTTCAAAGTTGAGCTTGGGCTCGCCCCCCATGATTTCCCGTGCGGCGTCGAGGGTACGCTGTCGGTCGGCGGGATGTACCAGATCGATCATCGGCTGGCCGATCAGCTCGTCGGGGGTGTAACCGAAAATGCGCTCGCAGGCCGCGCTGACAAATACGAAGCGACCTTGTTTGTCCACCGCACAGACGGCGTCCAGCAAGAGGTCGATGTAGCTCGCCAGTGGCGCGGAGTTTCTGGTTGCCATAGTGCAGAGAGCGTGTCCGGACAATCCAACATTGAACAACCTTCCCTGACCGGTCATACGCCCGAGCGATGACTGTGCAGCCGACGCTTCCTTGCGATCAGCCTCAAGCCTTGTTCGTCACCAGCCCCGGCAGTGCATGCACCAGGGCGTTGATGGCAAAACCGATGAACATTACCCCGCACAACCGAGTGATCGCCAGTTCATGACGCTGATACAACGTGCGCACCTGACGCGCACCGACGATGCCTATGAGAATAGCGTAGGCCAAAAGGCCACCAACGAAGCTCAGGATGATCAACCATGGCAGCATCGACCAATGCAGCAACTCTGCACGGCTGGACAGCAGCGCAGTAAAGGTCGCCACTGCCACCGGATAAGCCTTGGGGTTGGTCAGACCGAACAGGATGCCGTGCCAGAATGGCTGCCGCGCCGGACCTTGAGGTGCTTCGGCACTGCCGCGACGAGCGCGAACCGCGCGCAGGCCCAGCCAGAACAGGTAGAGCCCGCTGAGTACGCCCAACACATCGAACGCGGTGCTGCCGATTTCCCGCGCACCGACAATCGCGATCAGCGCCGTGCTGCACCAGACCACGTCGCCCAACAAATGCCCGCACAGAAACCCCGCTCCGGCCCGCCGCCCGCGCGCCGCGCCGATACCGAACACCGCCAGCACACCCGGCCCCGGCGTGATGCCATAAATGAAGCCTGAGGCGAGAACGGCCATTAGCAGCGATGGAGTCATGGGAATTCCTGTTGAAACGCCGGATGAATGGACGCAAGTCTATCTCAGGCCCCTGAACATCGACTCACAGATCGTCGAAGAACTTCATCCCCGCATACGGCCGTTGCCGACACGCCGCCAGCCGAGACACCAGATCCCCGACGTGCGCCTCAAGCTTGTGCCCGTCCGGGTCGAGAAAATAGAACGATGCGCCTTCGCTGCGGTTGTCCCGCCATTCCCGCACGGTGGCGGAACGCAGGCGTTCGACGAACAACGGGAAGTCCGTTGCGCCGATACTGAAGGCGTAATGAGTGTAGTCAGCAGCGGGCGCGGCTTCGCGCAGCGGATCGAGAGAAAGGCACAACCACAGACCGGGTAATGAGAGATAGGCGCCGGTGTCCCACGTGGCTTCTAGCTGGAGTTGCAGCAGTTCGCGATAGAACGCCACGCTGCGGTTCAGGTCGGTGACGGCGAGGGTCAGGTGGTTGAGGCCGGTTAGCATGGGTTTCGTAACCTTGAGGCTGGTTCCGACCGGAGCGTACAACTTAAACGTCCTTGAGCGTATAGCCGCTGGGGGTTTGTTGGCTGTGAGTCAGCCATCGCGGGCAAGCCCGCTCCCACAGGGATTGGCGTCGGACACAGATCCTGTGCCTGACGCGGTCAATGTGGGAGTGGGCTTGCCCGCGATGGCGTCCGGCCCAGCACCGCACGTTTCAGAACTTATCGAGCGTGCGCAGCTTCTGCGGCAATCCCCACAGCAACAACGCAGCAGCAATCAGCGCGGCAACGCCGATGACGTATAGCGCCGGGGTAGTGCTGCCGGTCAAATCCTTGATCCGCCCGACCATGACCGGGCTGACGATCCCACCGAACTGGCCGAGGGTGTTGATCACCGCGATCCCGCCAGCGGCACCTGCACCAGCCCCGGCCAGCAGTTTCGGCGGCAGGGTCCAGAAGCTCGGGATGGAGGCGATGATCCCGGCACCGAGCAAGCCCAGGGCGACAATCAGGAAGGTTGTGTGGTCAGCGAAGATCCCTGCGCAGAAGAACCCCACCGCGCCAACCACCACTAAACCTGCGACAAACTTGCGCCGCTCGCCGGTGGCATCGGACAACCGTCCGATCACCACCATGCTGATGGCACCGCAGATGTAGGGGATGGCCGTCAGCAAGCCGATCATCACCGGGCTCTCGGTGCCGGCACTGCGGATCAGTTGCGGCGCCCAGAAGTTCAAGCCGTAGGACGCCACCTGAATCAGAAAGTAGATCAGCCCCAACGTCAGGAACCCCGGAATCCGCAACGCCGCCAGCAAGGAGCCGCCGCTCTTGTGCGGTTCATGGTGAGCGATACGACTGGCGAGCAGTGTCTTCTCAGACGGCGTCAGCCAATGGGCGTCTTCTATGCGGTCCTTGAGCAAGGTCAACACCAACAAACCGAGGCCGATGCAAGGCACGCCACCGAGCAGAAACAGCCAATGCCAACCGCGCATATCAAGGAAGCCATCAAGGTGTTGCAGCACCAGCCCGGAGAACGGAGCACCAACCAGCCCGGCAAACGCCGACGCGAGAAACAGCATCGAAGTGATGCGCCCGCGATAGTGCTGCGGGAACCACAGCGTCAGGTAATACAGCACACCGGGGGCGAAACCCGCCTCCATCGCACCGATCACGAAGCGCAAAGCGTAGAACTGCCATTCGCTGTTGACGAAGACCATGGCCGCCGTGGCGATACCCCAGGACATCATGATCCGGGCGATCCAGCGCCGCGCACCGACCTTGTAGAGCATCATGTTGCTCGGTACTTCGAAGATCACGTAACCCACTACAAATAGCCCGGCGCCGAGGCCGTAAGCGGTGTCACTCAGGCTCAGGTCGGCCTGCAACTGGAACTTGGCGAAGCTGATGTTGATGCGGTCGAAAAACGCAAACAGGTAGCAGACCATGATCAGCGGCATCAGTCGCCAGGCGACTTTGCGCACCAGGGCTTTTTCGGCGTCGTGGCTAACGGACAGGCTCGCGCCCGCCTCCAGTACATTGAGGCTCATAGTGTTTCTCCAGATGGACTTCACGAGGGAGTCCCGATTGTTTTTGTTGTCTGGCGCGTTGTGGCTTTTTGTAGGAGCGAGGCTTGCCCGCGAAGGCGGTTTGTCAGCCTCCATCAATGCTGAATGGCAGACCGCTTTCGCGGGCAAGCCTCGCTCCTACAAGGTTCGTGGTGGGTTCAGGAAGGCGTGGGGTGCAGGTCGCAATTGCGCCCTGCCTTGGCGAGTTGCCCGGGTACTTCGTGGCCCAGCAATGTGGGCAACCCTCGGGACAGCTTCAGCAACAACGGCAGATCGATGCCGGTGTGAATACCGATTTCATCGCACAGGTTGACCAGATCTTCCGTGCAGATATTGCCCGAGGCACCCGGCGCAAACGGGCAACCACCAAGGCCGCCGAGGGCCGCGTCGAAGCGTCGGGCACCAGCCTCGTAGGCGGCCAGGACGTTGCACAAACCAAGGCCGCGAGTGTTATGGAAATGCAGGGTCAGATCCGCTGGCGAAACCCGCTGCAAGACTCTGCCCACCAAGCGATCAACCTGACGCGGATTAGCCATGCCAGTGGTGTCGGCCAGGGTAATGCCCTGAATCCCGAGCTCCTGATACGCCTCGACGATTTGCAGCACGCGATCCTCATCGATCCTGCCTTCGAACGGGCAACCGAAGGTCGTGGCGATGCTGCCGTTGAGCCGCACCTGGGTGCCGCGAACGAATTCGACGATCTTGCCAAACGCCGCCAATGACGCCTCGCAGCGCATCCGCATATTCGCCAGGTTGTGGGTCTGGCTGGCGGACATCACCAGGTTCAGCTCATCGGCCTCCGAGTCCAGCGCTCGTTGTGCGCCTTTGAGGTTGGGGATCAGTGCGACATAGATCACGCCCGGCCGTCGGGCGATGCCCTTGAACACTTGCTCGCCATCGCGCAACGCTGGAATGGCCTTGGGCGAAACGAACGAGCCTGCTTCGATGCGGCTGAATCCCGCCAGCGACAACTGATCGATCAGCGCAATCTTGTCGACGGTTTCGACCCAGGTCGGCTCGATCTGCAAGCCGTCACGAGGGGAGACTTCCTGAACGATCAGCCTCTGGGAATAATCAGTGATCATTGCACCACCCCTTCAGCTTTCAGCCGTTCGATGTCCTGGTCAGTCAGGCCCAGCCCCGCGAGAATGCCGTCGGTGTGCTGACCCAGACTCGGCCCCGACCAGTTCACGCCACCGGGGGTCTCGGACATTTTCGGTACGATGCCCGGCATCTTCACCGTCGCGCCGCCGGGCAGTTCGGCGTCGAGCAGCATGCCCCGCGCCTGATAGTGAGGATCGGCAACGATGTCGGCTACCGAGTAGATGCGCCCGGCCGGGACTTCGGCAGCTTCCAGTGCAGACAACACCTCATCGATAGGCAGGCTACTGGTCCAGTGAGTGATGGCAGCGTCGAGCACGTTACTTTTGGCGGCGCGGCCATCGTTATGCGCAAACTCCGGTGCTTCGGCCAGGTCGCCCCGGCCAATCACCGCCATCAGGCGCTTATAGATCGGGTCGCTGTTGCCGGCGATCACCACGTAGGCGCCGTCGGCAGTCAGGTAGGTATTGGAGGGCGCGATGCCCGGTAATGCCCCGCCGCTGCGCTCACGAACATGGCCCAGCATGTCGTATTCCGGCACCAGACTTTCCATCACGTTGAACACGCTTTCGGCCAACGACACATCCACCACCTGCCCGCCACCCTGCCCGGTCTTGACCCGCAGCAGCGACATCAAGGCGCCGATCACCGCATGCAACGAAGCCAGGGAATCACCGAGACTCACGCCCACTCGGGCCGGCGGTGAACCGGGGGTGCCGGTGGTGTAGCGAATCCCGCCCATGGCCTCGCCGATTGCACCGAAACCCGGACGATCACGGTACGGGCCGGTCTGGCCATAACCGGAAATGCGTACTAGCGTCAGATTGGGATTGAGGGCATGCAACACGTCCCAGCCCAGGCCGAGTTTCTCCAGGGCGCCAGGGCGCAGGTTTTCGATCAGCACATCAGCGTCGCTCGCCAGTTGCTTGACCAGCTCGATGCCTTCGGGGGATTTCAGATTCAGCGCCAGGGACTTCTTGTTTCGCGATTGCAGGTACCACCACAGCGAAGTGCCTTCGTGCAGCTTGCGCCATTTGCGCAGGGGATCGCCCTGGCCCATGGCTTCGATCTTGATCACTTCGGCGCCGAACTCGGCGAGCATGCGCGCGGCGAACGGCGCGGCGATCAGTGTGCCAATCTCGATCACTTTGATTGCACTCAAGGGGGCAGTCATCGCGGGGTACCTCTTGTTCTTGGAATATGAACCAAGGCTAGAGGACTGAGAGGTAAGGAATCCAACCTTCAGTTGGCAACGGCCGTTCGCGAAATGCGAATGCTCGGCAGAAGAATTGCCGCGACCTCAAGTCAGTCTTCGCGGGCAAGCCTCGCTCCTACAGGATTTTGTGTGCCCGCCGCCAATCCTGTAGGAGCGAGGCTTGCCCGCGAAGAGGCCCGCCCATCCAATCGAGAATGTTCAGACCCGGCCGCGCAACTGCTCAAACAACATCCGGCTCACCGGCGACAGCCTCGCTTCATCGCGTACCACCAGTATCAACGCGCGATCCGACCAGTCATCCGTCAGCGGCACCGCGTGCAAACCCAACGCCCGGCCAAACAGTTCGTAAGCCTTTTGCGGCAGGATGCCGATGCCCATGTTGGCCTGGACCATCCGGCACATGGCGTCGAAACCCGGCACATGAATCCGCAGCCTCAGCACCTTGCCGGCCTTGCGCGCGGCCGCATGGGTGCGCATGTTGATGGAACTGGCGGCGTGCAAACCGACGTAATCGCTGTCCAGCGTGTCGGCAAAAGCCAGGGTCGAGCGACTCGCCAGCGGATGATCGGCCGGCATCAACACCATCAGTTTGTCCCGGCGATAAAGAACACTGTGCAGACCTTTGACGTCACTGTCGCTGGAGCAGATCCCGAGGTCCGCCACACCATCGAGCACGCCCTGAATCACCCCACTGCTGGGGCGTTCTTCAAGGTCGGTCTTGACCTGCGGATGGCGTTCGGAAAAGTCCCGCAGGTCTTCAGGCAGGAACTGAATGATCGCCGACAGATTGGCAAGCATCCGCACATAACCCCGTACACCGTGGCTATGCTCGCCCAGTTCGAGGCCCATTTTCTCGACGTTAAACAGCATCTGCCGTGCATGGTGCAGCAGGGTTTCGCCGGCTGTCGTCAGGGTCATGCCCTTGGCCTGGCGCACGAACAGGCTGATGCCCAGCGCCTCCTCCAACTCCATCAAGCGCTTGCTGGCCGCCGACACCGCGATCGCTTCACGGGCGGCGGCACGGGTCAAGGTGCCCTCTTCGTGGACGGCCACAAACAGTTGGAGAGTGATCAGGTCGAGGCGGCGGATCAGGCTTTTTTGCAGCATGGGAGGGCTCGATGATTTCGGTTCGACTGAGTCGGCAGGATAGCCCGGTTTCGTTTCGTCCCCGACATCCAATTGCCTCACAGTACTGCGGGGCATCGCCCTACAACTAAATCTCTTACAACTCTCAGCACTACCAGAAACATCCGATTCAAAGCCGACCGGAACTCTCTGTAAAGTCCGGCAACACATACAAATTGCAACAAACCCACGGATAGATTCACTCAAGGAATGTCATTCACACATGAACAAAACACCGCACACGGAGCATGCCTTCACCAACTACCGCAAACTCATTTCGTTGGCGGATCACGATTGGGAGACAGCCGAAGCCGGAAAAATCTCGGGGCTCAACGTTGAAATAAAAAGTGCCAACCGCATGCTCGATCAGTATGGGCGAGCATTTCATCATTTCTGTACAACGTCTTACCTGGGCCTGGATCACCATCCCGATCTTCTCGACGGCGCCATGGCCACACTGTGGGAAACCGGCACCCTTCGCATCGCCAATTCAAAGAACCGCTGCAAGCTGGCGATTCTGGATCAATTCGAAACCGAATTGTCCGAGTTGTTCGGCGCCAGTTGCCTGAGCACCTTGTCGTGCAGTGCCGCGAGCGCTGGGATCCTGCCGTTGCTGGCCAGCGGCGTGTTCACCGAAAATCGCCCTCCGGTGATGGTTTTCGACCGGTTGGCCCATTACTCGATGAATCATCTCAAAGCCGCCTGCGCGGATGAAACCATGGTCGTGACGTGCCCGCATAACGACATGGACTTCCTCGAGACGCTGTGTCAGCGGCACACAAGAGTCGCGTATGTCGCCGACGGTGCCTACAGCATGGGCGGGGTTGCGGACTTGGACAGCCTCTTGTATCTGAAAGACCGCTATGGGCTGTTTCTCTATCTGGACGATTCCCACGCGCTTTCCGCTGTAGGAACATTCGGCGCCGGGCTCGTGCGTCCCAGGTTGCATGCACTGGATGATGACTGCCTGATCGTTGCCTCACTGGCCAAGTCGTTTGGCGCCAGCGGCGGTCTGGTAATGCTGGCCAATAGCATCGCCATCGAACTGGCCAATCAAGGTTTCTTCACTTCGGCAGTGTTTTTCCCGGTGGTCCCACAAGGCAAGGCCGCCATCAGAATCACGTTGCGCGCCGACATGGAGACGACGCTGATACGCCATTTCTGTGAACTTATCAGCGAGCTTTTACGCACTCACGGCCGGGATATCGGCAGCGCAAACCCAAGGAAGATCCAATGAAGAGCAGCACCACCCTCCTCATCACCTGCTGCACGGTTTTTCTCGCCCAATTGGGCATGAGCATTTATCTGTCGGCACTGCCGGAAATTGCCCGGGATCTATCCGCCGATGCCTCGCAGGTTTCATGGGGGCTGGCGGTGTATCTGATCGGCATGGCGCTGCCGATGCTGTTCTGGGGCAGCCTGGGCCAGCGCATTGGCCGTAAACCGGTTTTGCTCGCGGCACTCGGTATCTATGGGGTGGGTAACCTGGCCCTGCCCTTGGGCCAGACGCTGGAGTCGTTCCTGTTTTTTCGACTGATTCAGGGGGTAGGCGCCAGCGGAATTTCGGTCATGGCCCGGGTGCTGATCCGCGACAGTTTTCGCGGCGACCTGCTGGCCAAGGCATTGTCCTGGATATCGATTTCCTTTGTGGTGGCGCTGGGTATCGGCCAATACCTGGGGTCGATTATCCAGGTGGCGCTGGGTTGGCCGATGATCTTCTACTTGTTGGGTGGCGTAAGCCTGTTGATGGCGGTGGTGGTGGCCCGACTCACGTTCCCGGTGCTGGCAGCAGAGAACACACTGTCATCCGCCTGGACGAGCTATTGGCACATTCTGGGGCATCGGGCCTTCCTGTTGCCGGCCCTTGTCGGCGGCTTGGGGTACGGGGTGATCGTCGCATTCAACACCGCCGCGCCGTTGATTCTGCAAGGCCCCTTCAACTGGTCGGCAGTGGAATACGGATTGTTGGGTTGGCCAATCAGCGCGGCCTATTTTCTCGGGGCTGTGGCGGTCAATCGCTTTGTGCTGCGTACCGGTCAGCGCCAGCTGATGACGGCGGGCGTTGGGCTGGTATTGGCCGGCAGCGCAGTCATGTTGCTGGGTAGCATCGCCGGTACGTCAATAGCGCTGCTGTTCTGGTTGCCCTATTGTTTTGCGGTGTTTGGCCAGTCGCTGAATTACCCGATCAGCCTGTCCCTGGCCAACGAAGGTTCGCCGATCGGCGGTGCTTATGCGATGGCATTGAGCGGTTTCATTCACCAACTGATGGCCGCCATTATCGGCGGTA